>QEUZ01000458.1 GCA_003577355.1 Chloroflexota bacterium
CAAACGTCGCTGGCGATTTTGTCGTTATACCTGCCAAGGATGGACATCGCCTCAACGTCGTAGCAACGGTCGACGCAATCATGGCCAGCCTCGCGCAGGGTCAACGCGAGGTAGCAATCGTGACCGACCCTGTCGGCCCGCATGTGAGCAATGCGGATGTCGCGGCAGCGGTGTCGCTTGCGGAACGGTTGACGTCATCCGACCTGGTCGTGACCTGGGACACCGGCTCGCAGGCCATCGCGGCCGCCAAGCTGCAACGCGCTGTTCGATTCACGATAACGCCCGACCGCAACCCACGAGTGCGGGTGTCGTTCGACGCGGAAGAGATGCGCCGGGCGTTTGGGTTGGTGAGCTACCACGTCAAGGTTGCCCCGGTAGATGCAGAACTACGCTGGATCAACGGCCAGGTTGAGGTTCGCAAGAACGAAGTCTTGGGGCGAGAGCTTGATCTCGCCGCAACCCTCGCTGCTGCGGAAACGGCGCTTACCAACGGCACGACCCAAATCGCAGCGATCACCAGGGATGTCCAGCCGGCCGTCACCGCAGCAAGCGCCGGGAGCATCCAGATCCGCGACCTGCTTGCGAGTGGCGAAACATACTACGGCAACTCGGTCGCCAACCGGTTCCACAATGTCGAACTTGCCACGTCACGCGTCAACGGGGTGTTGGTTCCGCCCGGAGGGGTCTTCTCCTTCAACCAGGCGGTGGGTGAAGTGTCGATCAATAGTGGATATCGCACCGGCTATGGCATCGTCGGCACGTCGAACGGCACTATCTCGACGATTCCTTCGGTCGGTGGTGGGATCTGCCAAGTCGCCACAACCGTCTTTCAGGCCGCATTCCGAGCCGGGATGCCTATCGTCGAGCGCAATTGGCATCTGTACTGGATCCCGCGCTACGGACAGCCGCCAAGTGGGATGAAAGGTCTTGATGCGACTGTCGACGCAGATTACGGGCTGGACATGAAGTTCCGCAACGCTACAAACGATTGGCTGGCTGTCGTTTCTCACTACGACGGGGCGAATATTCGCTTTGAGCTGTGGGGGACCAACCCCGGCTGGGAAGTCATCATCGATCAGCCGATCATCACGAATGTGGTCAAGGCAAGTCAGGAAATGGTCTACGAAGAAAATGACCAACTCCCTGCTGGGCAGATGGTCTTCGTTGAACACGCTGAAGACGGGTTCGACGCCAGCATCCGCCGGGTCGTGCGGAAAGATGGTCAGGTGATCGACGAAGTCACGCTCTTCAGCACCTACGCTCCGGCACGGAATGTGACACTGGTCGGAACCGGGTAGACTCAACGCACCAAACGTACTGGTCTATTGGAACGGAACCGTATCCAAGTGACACGTCGAACACCGTTTGACCCGCGTCTCGTGGCGCTAGGCCTGCTCACCGGCGCCGCCGTCGGCGTATGGGCGGGCCGGCGCGCTCAGAGCTGGACGGCACGGCCAGCGAAGCCAGGCCTGATCGATTGGGACCGCGCCCGCGCCATTGCCGTCAACATGAACCGCGAGGCGGCGCTCACCGCGACCGAGCGCATTCGGCTCGACGCGGAATACACCGCCTTGGTCGACCGCACCATCCCGTTAGTGTCACGGTTTACTGGGCTAACACTGCCAGCCGAGCGCCCAGAGATTTACGCCTTCGACCGAGTCGACTGGATCAACGCCAACATCGACGCGTTCAGGCGCATGTTCATGCCGATCGAGCGGCTGAAGCTCAACGAGCAGGCCGCAAACCCGAACGTCGTGAGCGTGCTGTGGAGCGGCGTGAACCAGTCGGTCATTAGTGCGGAGCTGGGCATCCTGCTCGGGTATCTGGCGCGCCGCGTGCTTGGCCAATACGACCTAGCGCTCCTCGGCCGCGAACCGATTGAGACGACGGGCAAGCTGTACTTCGTCCAGCCGAATATCGTCAACATCGAGCGAGCGCTCGGCCTGCCAAGTGAGGAGTTCCGCCTCTGGCTCGCGTTGCACGAGACGACGCATGCCTTTGAGTTCGAAGCGGTACCCTGGCTGCGGGCCTACATGAACGCGATGATCGAAGAATATTTCGGCTTCATCACCCAGGATATCGATTACCTCCGCCGTGGCATGGACGGCATCAAGGTCTTCGTGGAACGCGCTCGTGGCAGTGGAGGTGACAATACCTCCTGGATTGAACTCATCATGACCCCGGAGCAACGGCGCCTCTTTTCCCGGATGCAGGCGACGATGTCGATTGTCGAAGGCTACTCGAACTATGTGATGAACGGTGTTGGCCGCGAACTCATGCCGGAGTACACGACAATCCGGACGCGTTTTGAGAGCCGCCAACAGCAACGTTCACCAGCAGAGAAGCTCTTTATTCGCCTAACTGGACTCGACCTGAAGATGGAGCAGTACCGGCTGGGCGAGGCGTTCATCGATCACGTTGTGCGCCACAAGGGCCACGGCTTCGCGTCACGTGTGTGGGATTCGCCTGAGGCACTCCCGACAATGGCCGAGTTACGCAAGCCTGATGAGTGGATTGCCCGGATGATCGCACCTGTGGTGGAGACACCCAGGCCGTGACCCTCGACCTGGCACGCATCATTGCGAAACTCAATACGCTCGCCGCCGAAACGCAGGCCCGCACCGATCGTAACCGCTTTGATGCCCT
>QEUZ01000028.1 GCA_003577355.1 Chloroflexota bacterium
GCGCCATGCACTCGTCGACCGAATTGCTCGGCAACTGGAACGCGAACTGAACGCGGTCTACCCGATTTCGGCAGGGTTGCAGCGAGCGCTGGATACAGTGGACACAGATTGGCTGGAGCGCTGCACAGCGCAACTGCTAAGTATTCCCCCAGCGACGCGTGCCAAGCTGCTGGACAGCGAGGAGTTCTTTCTGGGGCTCTCCCCCGCCGATTGCCCGGTACCTGTGGAAGAACGCATCGACCTGCGTGGTGACATGCCCTGGGGGGTGTTCGCCGCGATCGGGCGTGTCATCTCTAGCAGCGGCCCGGACGTTGGGCGGATTACCGCAGAATTGCAAGACATTGCGGGGTTCGCACCACTTCGACGGGCGCTCGAACGTGTGTTCTTCCAACGTAGCCGCTACTTGCGCCACTATCGCGTGCTGCGCGATGCGCGTCGGATTATTTCCGCTCTTACCTATGACGTCCTCCCCGCGGCACATGCGCTGTCAAAGCAGCGGCAGGAGAAGCATCAGCGCTTTCAGCGCGTGCTCGCCGGGATCTCTGATGAATTTGGCGATCGCAGCGCGTTGATGGAACTGGTGAACGCCAACTTTGCGCCGTTCCCTGACCCAGCCCCTCGTATGGCAGAGATTGACCGCGCGTTTGCCGTCAGGTTCCATAGACTCGAGCAGCACTATGCCGACTTTCGCTCGCTGGAGCATGTCGAACGCGACCCACAGGCCTTTTCCTGCACCGAACGCGAAGAACTGCGGGCGCTGTTCGGTCTGTACGGCGCCGAACTCGATGATCGCCTCAGTGGGAGATACACGCTGGAATATCTGGACGAACGCCAGTTACACTGGTCGGATCTGGAACCACTGGTCGGATCTGGAACTGCGCGACCTGCAGCCTGTCCGACGGGAAGTCGCTGGCCAGGCAGCCAGTCGGTATGGACTGCTCCTGCGCCAGCTCATGTCAAGAGAAGGCGCCGGCACTCAGCTGGCGTAATCGGCCAGATCATCCGGGCGCAACAGCAGGACGCTGCCGCCGTCAAGTTCCAGTAGCCCGAGCGACTGGAAGGTGGCGAGTGCTTTATTGACGCTGACGCGGGTTGCGCCGAGCTCGGCAGCGAGTTCGCCCTGACTGCGACCCAGCACAATGCGCACGCCGGCGGGTTCAGGCGTGCCGGCCCGTTCGGCACGGGCCAGTAGCCACTTGGCAAGCCGGCCGGGGATGTCCAGCGTCAGCAAATCGGAGAGGCGTTCATTGCCGCCGCGCACCATGGCCGTCAGCGCCAGGAGCAGGCTGCGCGCCAGTGCTGGCTCGCGGTCCAGCAGGTCCAACACCACCTGGCGCGGCACGATGCGCACCACCACCGGCTGCTGGGCGGTGACCGTGGCGGAGCGCGGTTGGCCGTCGATCAGCGAGAGCTCGCCGAACGAGGCGGGGGCATCGAGCGTGGCAAGGACGATCTCCTGCCCGCGCAGCGATACACGGCTGACCACGACCTGACCGTGCTCCAGCAGCAGCAGGCTATCGCCGGGGTCCCCCTCGCTGCACAGCACCTGGCCGCGTGGGTAGCGCCGGGCGTAGCTGGCACGGGCGAGGTGCAGGAGTGCAGGTTCCGGCAACCGCGCCAGCAACGGCAGATCGGCCAGACTCTGGACGACCGCCGCGACATTGTCCGTCGACATGGTTCGCCGCCCACCCCTGCCTGTATCGCGAAACACACCTGTGGAGTATAGCGACTGGCGGCGCGCTCGAGCCTGCCAGTCGATGATCGAAGCAGGGCACCCATTACACGTGGAAGACACAGAAACGGGGATGACAGATGGACTTTCAGGAGATTGAACGCCGCTACGCCGAACTCGATGGCCAGTACCGCAACGGGAGCCTGACCTCCGAACAGTTCAACCAGCAGCTCGCGACCCTGATGACAAAGGACGAGCACGGGCGCTGGTGGACCAAGCGCCGTGGCAGCGGGGCCTGGTGCGTCTTCGACGGCACAACCTGGAACCCCGGCAACCCCTACCCGGCTGCTACTCCAGTTGCTCCGGCGGTGGTACAACAGCCCGCGTTCGCCCCAACTGCCGTCGCAGTGGCACAGCCGGTTGGCGCAATCGCTGTTCAGCCGGTGCAGCCGCAGCCAGTAGCCGAGGCCGTGCAACAGCCAGCCGCCAGGGGCATGGGAGCCAAGGCACTGATCTACTACGCGCTGGCGTTGGTCCCGATCATCGGGCTGGCGCTCTGGCTCTCGTTCCGCAAGAGCGACGACAGCGCCAAGCGCGCGATAGCCAGGGTCATCCTGATCATCACTATCTGCTCGTTCGCGCTCGGCATTGCGTTGAACGCCGCTGCGGCCTGAGCGGAGTGGGAGCGCCCGCCGGCCAGAGATGCCGGCGCGCGCTTGGCATGTCACGGGGGCTACTCGAAGGTGATCTCCCAGCCCCCTGTTGCCATGACTTCGATGATGATCGCCGATGATGCAACGATGACCCGACCGTCGTAGGGGTCGGTCTCATTCACCAGGAGCTGGTAGCGGTCGCCGTATGCAACCACCCCGAAATAGCGGCCCTCGGCGTTCCCGACGATGTGGGCGATGTCGGGCGTACCGTCGATGATGAAGACATCGTCTCCTGAACCGGAAATCGTGCCGGGTACTGTGACACGGCGTGCCATCGAAAGGGGGCGGACCTCGATGTACCACTCCCCCACTGCTGAAATCTGAAGGCGTGTCGTCTGTTCGTCATCAAGAAAGTCGAGCGGCACGACCCCTTCATAGACATCGGTGGTGTTGACGAGTAAGTCGACCTGGTTCCCGGCAGCATCGTAACTCTCAACCCCAAAGTAGCGGCTGGCAGCGTTGCCGCGGATGTACAGCAGCGCTGGCCCGTTGGGGTCGCCAGGCTTCTGGATCTCGATGACGTTGTCGCCGGAGCCGGTATAGACGATTGGTGTGGGGACCGGCGTTGGCGTCGGCGTTGGGGGTACCGGAGTCGGTGTGTTCGTCGGGCGCGGGGTATTGGTCGGCTTAGGGGTATTGGTCGGGCGTGGCGTGTTGGTGGGCTTAGGGGTAAGAGTCGGCGTCGGTGAGGGCGCACGGGTTGCCGTCGCCGTCGCCGTTGGGGTTGACGAGGCGGTCGGCTCGATGGCAGCGCCGCCCGCCACGCTCGTGCGGGTAGGTACGACGCGCGCTGCCTGTCCATCATCATCGCCATCATCATTGTTGGCAACCGCGGCGATGATCCCTGCCAGGACACAGACTCCAAGCAATCCGGCGCCGGCCAGCAAGGCAATGCGCAATGGTTTGCGTCTGGGCGGCGATTGTGCAGGCGGAGCTGTCGCGAGTGGGATGGGCTGCGCAGCATCTTGCTCTCGGGCAAGCCGGAGCAATGTCTCATAGCTCAGCCCACTGAGCTGCGCTGCCTGGCGGAGGTTCTCACGGACTGCTGTACGCGGTTCTCCGCAGCCGGGGCAGAACCGTGCCGCACTGGGCATCGTCGTGTGGCAATGCGGACACTCGACTGTTCCATCTCCGGTAGCGGGCATGCTCTTCTCCGATGCTGAGGGAAGCACGGCACTCGCTCGTGCCGAACACACAGTGACGCAAGTTTCGGGAAGTATACACTTATGATTGATGTTACGCAAGAAATGCGTATTTGCGCCCAGAAGCACCGTGACGAGCGGGTCGGTGGCCGACTGCAGCCGATTCACACCGGTTTTCTCGAGCAGTCGTCGCGGGCTGACCGCAAGAGGTGCAGCGCCAGCACTGACGACGGGAGATAGCACAACCGGCGTTACACCCGGATGTCAGACGTTCAGCGAGATGTGCGGCGGCAGGCAGCTCAGGCGTGTCGCATCCTGAGCTACCTGCAGGTATTTTCGACAGCGACGCTGCCTCACTGTGGGGCGAAGCGCAGCACGCCGTTCAGGCCGGGGTTCCAGTTGGGCAGGCGCGGGCCGACCCCGTGGAGGATGTACGGGGCGTAGAGGAAGAGCCAGGGGGCATCGGCGTGGACGCTGCGGGAGACCTGGCGGTAGAGCGCGTTGCGCTGGGCATCGTCGGTGGTGCGGGTGGCCTGGTCGAGCAGCGCATCGACCTGCGGGTTGCGGTACCCCTGCCACCACGGGCCGCGGTGGCCGGAGTGCAGCTTCTCGCGCAGCACGCGGTAGGTGCTGATGGGTGAGGAATCGAAGCAGCACCCATCGGCGATCTGCTTGTTGCGCACCATATGGGCATAGGCCAGCCGGTCCGGGTGGGAGCGCAGGGTGACACGCACGCCGCACACCGCCAATTGCTCCTCCAGCAGCAGACCAAGGAGCGGCGCTTCGTCGGGCAGGCGCGTCGGCAGGTCGATCGTCAGGTCCAGCCCGTCAGGGTAGCCAGCTGTGGCCAGCAGCGCACGCGCGCGCTCCGGGTCGTGCTGGTAGGGCACGACTGCTGAGTCGTAACCGGCGTGCAACGTCGTCAGGGGGCCGTTTGTGCGCTGGGCTGCCCCGCCAGCGGCAACGGCGATGATCCGCTCGACATCCAGGGCGTGGTTCAGCGCCTGGCGCACGCGGGCATCGGCACACACGCCGGCCGCGCAGTTCAGCATGAAGATCACGCAGAGGCTGCCGGGCGTGGCCGTTACCCGCAGGTTGCCGCCGGCCTCCAGCATGGCGCGGTCGTGGGCGGCGACGCCGCTGATGATGTCGACGTCTCCACGCACGAGGGCCTCGACGCGCTGCTCGCTGGACGGCATCTGCGCGAAGTGCACCTGGGCAACCGGCGGTTCGCCGCGCCAGTGCCGGGGGTTCGCCACAAGGGTCAGGCGTCCATCGCCGGATTCGGCGAGGGTGAACGGCCCACTGCCGATACTGGCGTCGCCAGCACGGGTGATGGCGATGTCGGCGAGCAGGTCGAGCAGGTCGGCCATCGGTTCAGCCGTGACAATGCGCACGGCATCACGCCCGTGGGGTTCGATGCGGGCATCCCCCAGGTATCCAGCGAGCACACCGGCGGTGGCCATTTCGCCGCCGAGCGCCGGGTCGCTGACCCGGCGCAGGCTGGCGACGACATCGGCTGGGGTGAGTTGTGCGCCATCGCTGAAGGCGGCCGTCCCCAATTGCACGGTCCAAGTGCGGGCGTCCGGCGCGCACGACCAGGCGCTCGCCAGGGCAGGCGCGAAGGTTGCTGGTCCAGTGCGTGTAACGAGCGGGTCGTAGAGCGCCCAGCGCACGCTCAGCAGGTCGGCGCTATCGGTGTTGGTGTGCGGGTCGACCAGCGCGACCCGTGGCTGGCCGATCCGCATAGCCCTGTTGGTGCCGCTCATGCCGGGCCACCCAGGTGGTCCTGGAACCAGGCCAGCTCGCGCCGCCAGAAGTCCGCGCGGTGCTCCGGGTGGCCGAACAGCAGGAAGAGATGGTCGGCCCCTGGGTAGCGCACGAACTCGGTTTCGACGCCAGCCTTCAGCAGGCTGACAAAGAGCTGCTCCCCCTGGCCGATCGGGCAGCGTTCATCCGCCTCGCCGTGGATGATCAGGGTCGGCGTGGTGGCGTTATGGATGAACTCGGAGGGGGAGTGCTTGGCGTACGCCTCCTTGCCGAGGTGCGGTGGGTAGCCGAACTGGTTCTCGCCAAAGTAGTGGCCGATGTCGCTGGTGCCGTAGAACGATTCGAAGTCGAAACAGGGCGCGCCGCAGACGCAGGCGGCGAAGCGCTGGGTCTGGCCGAGCATCCAGCTGGTCATGTAGCCGCCGTAGGAGTAGCCGCGGATGCCGGTGCGGGCGGGGTCGACATAGGGGCGCTTGAGCACCTCGTCGACGACCGCCAGCAGGTCGAGGTAGTCCTCGCCGCCCCAGTCGGTATGCACCCGGTGGGCGAAGTCGCGCCCGTAGGAGCCGGAGCCGCGCGGGTTGGCGTAGACGACCAGGAACCCGTGGGTGGCCAGCACCTGCTGCCAGGGGTAGAAGCCCCAGCCGTAGTAGCCGTGCGGGCCGCCGTGGATATCCATGACGAGCGGGTATTTCTTGCTGGGGTCGAAGTCGGGCGGATGGAGCAACCAGGCGTCAACGGTCAGGTCGCCGCGTTCGACCAGGATCTTCTCCGGCATGGCCGGGGGCGCTTCGGCGAAGACGGCGGCGCTGTAGTTCGTGATGACCTCACGCGCGCCGGTCTGCAGGTCGAAGACGGAGATTTCGTGGACATGCCCGGCGTCGTGGAAGGTCTGTGCCACGTAGCGGCCGGCGGCATCGACGCTGAGGCCGGCGTGCAGCTCGTTCCAGATGACGACCGGCTCGATGCCGCCGGAGGTGGCTCCCACAGTGTAGAGGCCGCTGGCCCCAGCGCGCGCGGCGCTGAACAGCACCTGCTCGTCGTCCAGCCAGACTGGTGCGGCCGGCGCGCCGGACATCACATCGCCGCCGGTCGGCAGCATCGGGGTATCCTCACTGATCTGGCGCAGGTCGCCACGTGCCACGTCGTAGACATACAGGTCGGTCTGCGGGCTGGCGTTCGGCGTCGCCGCCATGATGATGCGGTCGCCGCTGGGTGACCACGACCAGAGCGAGACCACCCCCTTCTCCGGCCCGATGATCGTCTGTTCGCCACTGGCGACATCGAAGATCACCAGCTGCGACGCCATGCCGTTGAGGGTGAAGCGCTGCGCGCCGATCTTCGTGCCGTCCGGCGACCAGCGCGGGGCCATGTGGTCGACCAGGTCGCTGCTGATGCGGCGCTTCTCGCCACTGGCAACATCGACGACCCAGACATGCAGGCGCAGGTCGTTGAGGTAGCCGCGGGTGTCCTGCTTGTAGTCGATACGCCGGGTCACCCGTACCTTCGGAGCGGCCCCATCGGGTGGGTCGGCTTCGTCCGGGTTCTCCGGGTCCCAGGTGGTGGTGTAGGCCAGGTGGGAGCCATCTGGCGACCAGGCCAGCTCGCCAATGCCCTGGTTGTGGCGCGTGACTTCGCGCGCCTCACCGGCGCCATTGGCCGGCATAACGAAGATACCGGCGCGTTTCACCCGGTCGGAGACGAACGCGATCGTTGCGCCATCCGGCGACCAGCGGGCTACGGCGTTGCGGGAACCCTGCTGGGTGAGCTGGCGCGTGTTGCTGCCGTCGCGGTTGGTGATCCAGAGCTGGCTGCCGGTCTTCTTCGTCTGCGGGTCGGCCTTGCTCAGCCCGTAGACGATGCGCTCGCCATCCGGCGAAATCTGCGGGTCGGCTGCTGATGAAAAGCCATACACCACCGTTTCCGGGGTGAGGGGGTTCGGCATGCGGTTGTCTCCTCTCAGTGCGGGGTGTCGTCCCATCTGACACGCTCCCGCCTCGCCGGCGCTATGTTCGCATGCCGCGCCGGTTCGCGCTGCCGTTGTGCGCCAGTTAGCCTGAACCTCACCATTTCTCCGGGTTGGTGTGGTACGCAGGCGACTTGTCTTCGAAGCCGACTTTGCTATAGTGCCTGCACAAGAACAGTGTCCCCGTGGTGATGGATGACGCGCACGACGCAGCAGTGAGGAGGTTGCCGGCGAGCGTCCTTTCGGCCTTCCGTGTGGGAGTCGCGGGTGGGCCGGTTCGTGCATTGCTGCCGGTGTCGGAAGCGCCGGCACGCAGGTCACGTGGGTGTCTTGAGGAACTCAGGGGTATCACGGAGGGAGTCAGTCCGTGAGGAGGCCATTCTCTCGGTCGCGCCGTACGCGGCGTGCCGTTTCGGTTCTGTCGGTTGTCTGCATCGCGTCGCTGGTGCTGCTTGGCTCCGCCGGCAGCCCACTGCGTAGCGCGCGCGGTGTGGCCCAAGGTTCTGGCGGGATGCGGATCACCAGCGCCACCGATGCAGCGCGGGCGAAGGTGCACCCCGCCCTGCGGGCGCAGGCCGAGAGCCAGCCGGATGCCCGCCTGCTGGTGCACGCTTACGCCAAGGTCGGCACCGACCTTTCCGCCTACATGTCGGCCTCGGTCTCCCGTGCCTGGACCGATCCGCTCGGCAACACCTTCATCTCCGGTCTGGTCAAAGGGTCGGATGTGGTGAAGCTGGCGAGCCTCGAGGGCGTGGTCGTGGTTGAGCCGTCGGAAGGCGCCAAGCAGCCGTCACTCGCGCCGGATTCCGTGCAGGCCGGCGCGGTCAAGCCGAACGCCGCCATCCAGGAGCAGATGCGCACGATCATGGCGGCGGGGCAGTCCGGCAACGCCACCGGCGGCGGCAATGCCCCGGCTCCAACCGGCTGGAGCGACGTGCTGAACAACCATCAGTCGAGCCTGGCCTGGGACAAGGGCTACACCGGCCAGGGCGTGACCATCATGGTCAACGACTCCGGCATCGACTTCGCCCACCCGGACCTCTACGGCACCTGGGCAACCGTCACCGACCCAGCCTCGCCGTACTACGGCTGGCCGATGATGTTCGACGCCCGTTCGGCGCTGATGCTGGCGCTCGACATGCTGGCTGGCACCGACTACGTCGCCAGCGGCCAGAGCCACTACGCCGACACCAGCACCGTCGTTACCGAAGGTGCATCGGACTACGCTCCGCTGGAAGCGGCGGCGCCGCACACCTACGTACTGACGGGCACCAGCCTCAGCGGCAATTACCACATCGGCACCCACCCGGATACCAGCCTGCGCGACTGGTACGCGCTGGTCTACGAGGTCCCCGAAGGGGAAGTCGGCGAACGGCCGGCGGTACTCGTTGTTGACGAGAACGTTCCCGGCGTCTACGACACCGTCTATGTCGACCTCAACTTCAACTACGACTTCACCGACGATAACCCGGCCACCAAGCAGCAGCCAGTCGTCGCTGCTGACTGGTGGGGCGCGATGGACTACGCAACCGGCGACTTCGACCCGAACCCGGATGGCCTGAACGACCAGTCGGGCGGGTTGATCTACTTCATCGCCGACGGCGTCAACTCGGTCCCGACGACGGACTGGGCCTACGGCCTGCCGGCCCCGGCCAATGGCAGCCTGGTTGCCTTTACGATCCTCGACGCGAACGATAGCCCGGGCGGCGACCACGGCCAGCTCTGCGCCTCGGCCGTCGTCGGCCAGGGGGTCGCCGATGGCGACTCGTACCTGTACGCGCTTGCCGGCGACCAGGTCGGTGGGGTGCGGCCGTGGTTCAAGCCGGATTCCACCGGTGGCATGGTCGTTGGGGCGGGCAAGGACGCCAAGATCGTCAGCGCTGGCGACTTCTACTCCGTCGGCGGCGAGGACTGGGCCTTCTACGGCATGATCGGCTACGACGGCGTGCCGGGCAGCGGCGACGAAGTCCAGATGATCAGCAATTCGTGGGGCGACAGCTTCACCAACAACGACGGCTGGGATTTCGAATCGCGCTACGTGGACCTGATCAACCGCGTGCTCGGCCCGACCACGCTGGTGATCGGCTCAACCGGCAACGGCGCGCCGGGCTTCGGCACGGTGACCTCGCCGGCGCCAGCGACCGGCCTGAGCGTCGGCGCCTCGACCCAGCATGGCAGCACCGGCTGGGACAACCCCGGCGGGGCCGACCAGATCACCTGGGGCGACGTCGCGGTGTTCTCCGGCACTGGCCCGGGCGCGCGTGGTGACGTTGGCGTCGATATCCTCGGCAGCGGCTCACGGGCATCCGGCAGCGCAACGCTCAACGAATCGTTCAGCGGCGCACACGCCTGGTACACCTGGGGCGGCACCAGCCGCGCAACGCCGGTCGTCGCCGGCAACGCTGCGCTGATGTACCAGGCGTACATGGAGAACTACGGCGCCTGGCCTGATATCTGGACCGCCAAGGCGATCCTCAAGAGCGGCGCGCGTGACGCCAACTACGACCCGTTCCGCCAGGGCGCCGGGCTGGTCAACGGCAACCGCGCCGTCGATATCGCTTCCGGCATGGCCGGGTTCTACGTCACCCCGGATGCCTGGGTCGCTGGCGATTACGCTGGCGGCAACTGGCCGGGCTTCACCAACGTCCTGCGGCCCGGCGAATCCAGCGAAACCTGGCTGACGGTCAACAACCCGACCGATAACTGGCTCTTCCTCACCAGTGGCGACCGCTGGCTGCAGCGGCAGAGCTCGACGGAATGGTCGTTCACCAGCTCGAACATCGCCGACGAGGCGCTGGAGCTGGTGGAGGACAATCCCGGCGCAACGGTCTACGACTGGAACCTGCCGCACTATGTCTGGGACATCACCAGCATGATCCCGGCCGGGACCGACCTGATGGTCTTCCGCCAGAACTACTCCTACGACCAGTACGACCCCGCTGGCTCGTATGCCTGGGACCAGGTAAACGACTGGTACACCATCATCTACGACTGGAAGGACAACAACGGCGACGGGGACGTCTGGACCGACCTCAACGGCGATGGCACGGTCCAGCCGGACGAGTACGACATGGGTGAACTGGTGCGGCGTGAGTACGCCAACCAGCGCGGCAATACCAGCTACATCTACGCCCAGAAGCCGCTTGAACGCTCGCACGATGGGGTCTACATCGGTCTGTTCCACAATCAGGCGCGCGCGGATGTCCCGACGACAACGATGACCCTGGGGCTCGACTTCTACCAGAACGTCGATTTCCCCTGGGTGAGCGTCGTGTCGGACGTGGCCGTGCCGCCGGGCGACAGCGCCAAGGTCAAGGTTTCGGTGCAGGTGCCGGGCGATGCTCCGGCCGGCCTGTACGAGGGCGCGGTCTGGTTCAACGACGGGTACTGGAACACCACCGTGCCGGTTGTCGTGAATGTCGCGGGGCGCGGCTACAACATGACCGCCGGGGGCAACGCCGGCGACGGCTGGTACGACAACGGCCAGGTCTATGGCGGGCAGTCGTGGCGCTGGCGCGCCGAATCGGGCGACTGGCGCTTCTACTTTGCCGACCTGGGCGAGAACCCAGCTGGCCTCAACCGCCTGAACGGCACCGAGTACTGGATGGTCCAGGCCGACTGGGCCAACCTGCCAACCGATATCAACGTCCACCTCTTTGGGCCAACGCTTGACGAGTTCAGCGCGGACGAGCCGGGATACTACGGCCCGTATACGCTAGGCCCGATCGGCGGCAGCAACGCTGGCTATGCTGGGGACGGCGTCTTCCTGACGCAAACGAGCGGCGGCGACAGCACCGAGTTCGTCGGTGCGCCGTATATCCCCGGCCTGAACCTGATTGCCATCGACAACGTCAACTACGATGGTACGAGCCCGAGTGAGTGGGTCGATATCCGTGCCGGTGTACTCTCGGTGTCGGATAGCCCGATCAACGTCTCGCGCTCGTC
The DNA here is from genome assembly GCA_003577355.1 of Chloroflexota bacterium. GTDB lineage: Bacteria > Chloroflexota > Chloroflexia > Thermomicrobiales > CFX8 > CFX8. The sequence goes on from QEUZ01000028.1 coordinate 11,209, forward strand.
CGGCGGCGCTGACTATCGCCTGACCGAGACCATCGTCTCGACGCTGGGGCTCTCCGGCCTGGTGATCGATGGCTACGGCTTGAGCAAGCCGGAAGTCGAAACCGGCCTGCCGATCCAGCAGGACGACCCGAACGACCCGATGACGGCCAGCTACTCCAAGCGCCTGACGCTGGAGCACGCCGGGCTCCTCGATATCGTGCTGGACGGCCAGTCGGGCGATGACCTCGACCTCTACCTGCTCTACGACTTCAACAACGATGGCCAGTTTGAGGCCGGAGAGCAGGTCGGCGCCTCGACGACGGCCACGGCCGACGAGTCGATCTCGATCACCCTGCCGATGGACGGCGAGTACCTGATCCTCGTCCACGGCTGGGCTGTCCCGGCCGGGTCCTCCACGTTCACCCTCTCGGTCAACGCGGTGCAGGGCACGAGCATCAGCGTCAGCGGCCTGCCGCAAGGGGAGATCCTGGCCGGACAACGCTACAGCTTCGATGTGGAGATGGACGCCGCTGGTTACGAACCGGGCGTCTACTCCGGCCTGATCACCCTCGGCCCGCCGGAAGGCCCGGCCGCGGTGATGATCCCGGTGACGTTCGTCGTCACCGAGTAACCAGGGAGGCAACCGGCCGTCGCGCATGACGAAGCGCGATAGCCGGGCACAACGCAGGGGGCGGCAGGAAACTGCCACCCCCTGTCACTTCTCCGGTTCGCTGCCGTCAGGTTGCTCTACCGGCCGGGGGGGCGGGCGCTTGCGGCGTTCATCCACCGCGCGCTGCAAGAGAAACTCGATCTGCCCGTTGACGCTGCGGAACTCATCAGCCGCCCAGCGCTCCAGTTCCTCCCAGAGCATTGGGTTGATCCGCAGCAGGAACGACTTGCGCTGCTGAGGCACGGACCACTCTTTCCCATTCCGCACCATCAGTGGTACAGCGTGCCGGCGTTGACCACCGGCGAGGTGGGGTTCTCGCTGCACAGCACCACCAGCAGGTTGGTCACCATCGACGCCTTGCGCTCTTCATCCAGCGCGACGACGTTGTGGTTCGCCAGCCGTTCGAGCGCCAGCTCCACCATGCCCACCGCGCCATCGACGATCTGCCGGCGCGCCGCGACCACCGCAGTGGCCTGCTGCCGGCGCAGCATCGCTTCGGCGATCTCCGGCGCGTAGGCCAGGTAGCTCAGGCGCGCTTCGATGATCTCGATGCCTGCACGCTCCAGCCGGGCGGAGAGCTCCTGTTCCAGCAGGTTCGTCACCGTTTCCGAGTTGCGCGAGAGGGCAATGTGGCCCGGTTCATCGTCCGGCGCGTCGTAGGGGTAGGAACCGGCCAGGTGGCGGATGGCAGCCTCGCTCTGAAACTTCACGTACTGCTCGAAATCATCGACATCGAACAGCGCCCGCGCGGTGTCCTGCACCCGCCAGACGACGACTGCTGCGATCTCGATGGGGTTACCGGAGGAATCATTCACCTTCAGCCGCTCGCTGTTGAAGTTGCGTGCCCGCAGGGAGACGGCCTTCTTGCTGAGGAACGGGTTGGCCCAGTGGAAGCCGTTGCGCTTGGCGGTGCCCTTGTAGGTGCCGAAGAGCACGAGCGCACGTCCTTCGTTTGGGTTCACGATGAAAAAGCCGATACTCATCAGCACCCCGACGAGGAACACAACCGCCGCCGCCACGATCAGCGCCACCGACGGCGCGTTGACCCCTGGGATAAACACCAGGACCGACACGATATAGAGCACGATATTGACCGCCAGCACCAGCCAGCCGTTGCGGGTCGAATACTCGAGTTCCTGGGTCATCGCCGGTTCCTCTCTATTGGTCAATTCACGCTGCAACGCTATCGCTATGATATCAGATATATATCACGAAATGGAGACGGGACCGAGCGCGTGCCGGCAGTGGCTGGCGCGGCTCTGGAGGTTGTGACGACGCACTACCGGCATGAGCGGCTCGACGCATCGGCCAATGGCTCGTGCCAATGCAATGGCATCCGGCAGAGCGCAAACCTGTACTGCACGCAGGACTGCTCGCGACGGTTGCCATGTCGCAGGCGGATGTGCCGTCTGGCACGGTGGGGTGAGCGTCACGTATGCGCTGCACGAGTGCAGCATGAGCAGCCGTGCCCCTACGCGATGGTAGGGCAGCCCTCCTGCCGGGCTAGATCAGGCGGGCCAGCAGCGCCCCACAGTAGACGGCGACCAGGCCCAGCGCCAGCGAGCCGAGCGCGTTCACTGCGGCGCGGACAATGTAGTCGTCTTGCAGCAACTGCAGTGTGTTCCAGGAAAGGGTGGAAAAGGTCGTGTAGCCGCCGAGCATGCCGGTGGCGACGAAACGTTGCAGGTCGGTCGAGATGTCGAAGCGGGTTGTCGCGAGGGTCAGGAAGAAGCCGATGGCCAGCGCGCCACTGACGTTGACGACCATGATCCCCAAGGGGAACGTACCGGCGTGTCGGTCGATCCACCCGGCGAGCAGGTAGCGGCCGAGCACCCCCAGGGCGCCACCACTCATCAACCACACATACGTCATGCACCCCGCCTTCCTGCGCTCGTACCGATGATTGTTCCTATCGCGGTAGCCCGCGTCCAGGAGCCATCAGGCCGGCGCCGGCCGGTTCTCTCGCACACCGCGAGAAGGCGGGACCCATCGCCATACTGCTGGTATCCGTCAGGCGCGTACAAGCGGTCTGACGGTGTGCGGCAATGCGCCGCGCGCGATCAGGGTCGCGTCGAGCTGTGCCAAGTGCTCGGCGTCGTGGCGCACCATCTCGCGCGCCAGCTCAAGGATTGTCACGGTTGTGCCGTCGGTATCGCGGCCAGCTTTGCGCCAGGCATCGTCTGGCAATTCGCGCAGCAACGAGAGGGTGCTCTGGCGCAAGCGCCGGAACTGGCTCATGACGGTCAGCGTCAGGTCACGCTCGTCGTATTCCAACTGGCCGACCTGCTCGGCGCTGCGCAGGTCTGGCCACTCGCGCTGGGCAAGGTGATAGAGCTTGGCGAAGTAGTACGCCTCTGCATCGCGCAGGTGCGCGATGATCTCACGCGCCGACCATTCGCCACGTTCCGGCGCGCGGGTGAGCTTTGTCTCATCGCGCTGCGGCGTCAGGCGCTTGGACAGATAGTTCGGCATCTGCGTCAGCGGCAGAATGACATCGTACTCGTAGATCGACTCGGCCACGGCGTCTTCCAGTCCTTGTCGTCCGGCCCGGTTCCCCCAGGCGCTATTGTAGCAACTGCTCGGCCCGGCGCAGCGCCGCCATCAGCCGCGCGTAGAAACGCAGGTTGTGCAATGTAGACAGCCGTTCCGCCCCGGCATCGCCCACCTTAGTCAGGTGGTGCAGGTAGGCGCGGGAGTAGCGTGTGCAGAGCGGGCAGTCGCAGCCGGGGTCAACCGGGCTGGGGTCAGCGTGATGGTCGGTGTCACGGCTGTAAAACGTGCGGTAGAAGGGCACACCAGGGCGCGGGGCTGCCTCGGGATAGCCGGGCAGCCAGGTATAGAGCCGTCCCCGGCGGGCATCACGGGTTGGCAGGCTGCAATCGAACATTGTGTAGCCCAGCGCCTGCGCGGTCACAACGTGTTCTGGGGCGCCGATGCCCAACGCATGCTTGGGGGCGTCCGCCGGCAGCGCCTCCACTACCACCCGCAGGATATCCTCCAACAGTGCGCCATCGGCGGTCAGCGGCCAGCCGCCGAACCCGAAGCCATCGAAGCCGATCTCCAGCAGCCGCGCGGCGCATTCCCGCCGCAGCTCCTCGGAGGCGCCACCCTGGACGACGGCGAACAGGAGCGGCGCCTGCCTGCCACGCGAGTGCTTCCCCCCCAACAGGCGCTCGAACTCTTCGCGACTGCGCTGCGCCCAGCGCACGGTGCGCTCAACCGCCAGACGCTGCTGCTCGGCGTCGTCACCGGCGTCGGTACAGTCGTCCAGGCAAACAATGATGTCCGATCCGAGCTGGAACTGCAGTTGCACCACCCGTTCCGGCGTCAGCCGCCAGCGTTCCTTCGTGCCCGGCTCGCGGAAGATGACCTCGTTGGCGCGGATCACGCCGTGCTCCGGGTTCTGGCGGATCAGGGAATAGACCTGGAAGCCGCCGGAATCGCTCATGATCGGGCGGTCCCAATCCATAAAGCGGTGGATCCCCCCACAGCTTTGGATCGTGCGGACACCGGGCCGGCGCATCAGGTGGAAGGTGTTCACTACCAGCGCCGGCACGCCGATGTCGCGCAGGTCCTGTGCGCTCACACCACGTACCGTCGCGCGGGTGGCATCCGGCAGGAAGACGGGCGGGTAGCCGGCAATCGCAGGCACACGCCGGTCCCCGGATGCGTCAGATTGGTTCTCGGCAGCTACCTCAGTCATCGCAACGATTTCATGTACCGTCAGACGTGCCGTTGGCCCAGCGCAGGGCGTGTGTATCACCATGATGCGCTACACGGGCGGATATTGGCGATGTCGCAGCCAGTATGCCTGCGGCTGCGTGCAGCCTGTTTGCCCGCACAAGGTTGGCGCACTGGGGCTGGCAGGGTTGGGGCAGGATGCTGCGCTGGAATGCTGCTCTCGCAGCGCGTGTTGTGCAAAGCAGCACTGGCGGCGCAAGCACGGGGGTATCCGGCATACTGGCTGTGTGCCGTAGCGTGCCAACGGCCCAAGCAGCCGGATACTCAGCCGGTTGTGCGCGGGTCCGCGCAGCCGTCCAGTGGCCAAGGGTATCCGTGTGCAGAACGTGAGGGGATGGGGAGCATGGGCGAGACGCACGTGATCGGCACGCGCATGCCGCGTGCCGATGCGCCGGCCAAGTTGCGGGGGCAGGAACGCTTCGCTGGCGACCTGCCGGTGCATGGGCTGCTGCACGCCCGGCCGGTGTTGAGCCTGCAGGCACACGCCCGTCTGAACGGCATCGATGCCTCGGCAGCCCTGGCCGTGCCGGGCGTCGTGGCGGTGCTGACTGCTGCAGACCTGCCGTTCAGCGGCGGCGGTCCGCCCCGGGCCAACGAATCGCTGGCACGCACCGAAATCGTCTACGCCGGCCAGCCGGTGGCGCTGGTGATCGCTGAATCCGAAGCAGCCGCTGAAGAAGGCGCGGCGCTGGTGGAGATCCTGGCGGACGACCTGCCGGTTGTCATCGACCCACTCGCGGCGATGGCCCCCGATGCAGCCCTGGCGCGTGTGCTAACGAAGGCCAGCGAGGACGCCACCGAAGCCGCGATGCACGGCGTCGCCGCCGGTGGTGTCGTCGATGCGCCGTCCGAGCGCCTGTCCGCTAACGTCAGTGGCCGGACACACCTGCACATGGGGGACATTGCGGCCGGGTTTGCTAAAGCAGATGTCACTGCCGAGGGGTCGTTCTCAACTGCCTGGGTGCATCAGGGTTATATCGAGCCACAGACGTGTGTTGCGATCCCAAACGGCATGGGTGGCCTGACCTTGCACGCCAGCACCCAGGGCCTGTTCCGCACCCGCCAGCTCGTCGCGCAAACCCTCGGCCTGCCGGAGGACCGCATCCGCATCGTCGCGATGCCGGTCGGCGGTGGCTTCGGCGGCAAGTTCGGGTTGGTCGAGCCGCTCACCGCCGGGGCGGCGTTGGCGGTTGGCCGGCCAGTGCGGCTTGCCTTCACCCGCAGCGAGGACTTGCTGGCCTCCAACCCCGCCTCCGGTGGCCGCATTGAGGTGAAGATCGGCGCGCGGCGCGACGGCCGGGTGACAGCCCTGCAGGCACGGCTCGTCTTCGATACCGGCGCATACCCAAACTCGCCGATGGCCGCCGCCGCCTTCGCGGTTGCCGGCTGCTACCACTTCCCCAACCTCGATGTGCGCGGGTACGAAGTGCTGACCAACCGCCTCGGCCCCGGCGCCTATCGCGCGCCGGGCAACCCGCAAGCCAGTTTCGCCGTCGAAGCGGTGATGGACGATCTCGCAGCCCAGCTCAGCATGGACCCGATCGCCTTCCGCCTGAAGAACGTGCCGGTCGAGGGAGACCCGCGCCCGGACGGCAAGGTCTGGCCGGTGATCGGGTTGCAGGAGTGCTTGCAGCGCCTCAGCACCCACCCCCTCTGGCAGAAGCGCTGTGCCGGCGGCACTGCCACAAACGGCCGCTACCGCGAGGGGATCGGGGTGGCGGTCGGTGGCTGGCGCGGCGGGCTGGAGCCGGCGGCGGCGTTCTGCAACCTCGACCCGGCGGGTGTGCTGACCATCGTCGTTGGCGCGGTCGACCTCAGCGGCACGTTCACCACCTTCCGGATGATCGCGGCCGAAACACTCGGCATCGACTACGAACTCATTCGCGTCGTCAGCGCCGACAGCTCCAACGCGCCGATCGCTGGCGGTTCCGGCGGCAGCAAGATCATCTACACCGTCGGGCAGGCGGTGCAACGCGCCGCGCTCGACGCCAAGGCGCAGATCCTCGACTTGGCCTCCAGCGTGCTGGAAGCGGCGCCGGAGGACCTGGAGATCGCCGGAGACAGGGTGCGGGTGAAGGGCATGCCATCCGAACCGGCCTATGAAATCTCGATCGCCCGCATTGCCCAGCTCACGATTGGCCTCGGCGCGCGCTACGCGCCCATCTCCGGGCGCGGTACCGGTGCGCAGACTGCCAACGCCCCCGGATTCTCCGCCCACCTGGCGCGGGTTGGGGTTGATCTCGATACCGGCCGTGTTGACGTGCTGGAGTACGTCGCGACACAGGATGTCGGGCGGGCGCTCAACCCGGCGGCGGTCGAGGGGCAGATCACCGGCGCGGTGGTCCAGGGCATTGGCTGGGGACTCTACGAACAGATCGTGCATGACGACAGCGGCCAAGTGCTCAGCGGCTCGCTGATGGATTACGCCCTGCCGAAAGCAGACGTCGTCCCGCCGATCGAGACGGTCCTCGTCGAAGTGCCCTCGCCGGACGGCCCATTTGGCGCGCGCGGCGTCGGCGAACCGCCGGTCATCCCAGTGGCCGCCGCCATCGCCAACGCCATCCAGAACGCTACCGGCGTGCGCCCCACCGCCATGCCAATGACGCCGGAATCACTCTGGCGGGCATTGGTGAAGTAACGTGCAACCTCCCCCGGCCCCCTCTCCGGCGCGGGAGAGGGGGCGGCACTTGGAAAGGTGTCGCGGATCGATGCAGCGCGGCTACTTCAGGCTTTCGATGTAGGCCACGAGCGCGTCGAGATTGTTGCCGCTGTTGATCGTCGCCAGCTGGTTCTGGACTGCGCCGGTCATGATGCCTGGCTGGAAGCCGGCGACGATCTGCTTATCCGGGTCGATGATGCTCTCGCGGATGTACGCCGAATCCGCCGTTACCGTCGTGCCATCGGCCAGTTCGACCTGCCGGCCGGCCAGCCCCTTCCAGGTTGGCCCGACAACAGACGAGCCATCGGTCGAATGGCAGGCGATACAGCCCAACTGGGCCGCAAGGTCCTTGCCCTGGGCAATCAGCGCCGCCTGGTCCGGCTGCCCACTGGGAGGGGTCGCAACACTTGCCGTTGTGGCCGTCGCCGCCGGGCGCGGGTTGCTACCGCCGGGAGCCATGACGAGGATGACTGCGACGAACACGACGATGAACACCGCAGCGGCGGCTCCGACCGCGATCCTGGAGGCATTGCGCGGCATTGGCTCCCTCCTCGCTTACCAGACCCTGACGCCGGGGGCGTTCAGCTCGATTGGCCAGTATGAGATCAGCACCGGGACGTAGGCGATCAGCACGAGGATGAACGCCACTAACGACCACAAGCCGATCCGGTCGAGGATCGCCCAGTTCTCACGCGGGCCGTGGATCGGCGAATGTGCTGGGAACTCGATGGTCTCCGCGCGCTGCTTGTTGACCAGCGTGCCGATCAGGACAATGAAGAAGAGCAGGCCGCTCACCCCCATGGTCATGCCGCCGATCATCGTCAGCCAGTTCGACACGTCCCAGCCGGGCAGGTTCATGTCGTTCAACGGCGAGAGGCCAATCGCCGTGCGGCGCGGCATCCACTCCAGCCCGCCGGCGATCTGCCCGCGCGAGAAGATCAGCACGCCAATGGCCCAGAGCCAGGCTTGGGCGAGCGCCAGCCGCGGCTGGAACAGCGCCCTGCCAGTGAGATAGGGCACCAGCCAGTAGGAGATGCCCATCGCCGAGAGCGTGACCGCCGTCCCGACAGTCAGGTGGAAGTGGCCGGGGACGAACGCCGTATTGTGGACGACCTTGTTGACGGTAAACGCGGCGTTCACCAACCCGGTCGCACCGCCGAGCAGGAACACAAGCATCGCCAGCAACTGCGCGGTGACGCTGGGGTTGTGCCAGGGGAGCTTGAAGATCCAGCCGAATAGCCCCTTGCCGCCGGCGCGGCGCCCGCCCATCTCCAGCGCTGCCATGATCGAGAATGCCGTCACCAGGCTGGGGAAGAAAACGGTGAAGGTCAGGACGGCGTGGAGCGCCTTGAGCCCCTCACCAATGCCCGGGTCGGTGAACTGATGGTGCAGGCCGACCGGCGCTGAGAAGAGCAGGAACAGGATGAAGGCCATGCGGGTGAGGCCATCGCTGTACAAACGGCCGCCAACCTGCTTCGGGATCATGTAGTACCACGACACATAGACCGGCAGCAGCCAGAAGTAGACGATCGGGTGGCCGGTTAGCCAGAAGAGGATGCGGTCGAACTGCGGGTC
>QEUZ01000029.1 GCA_003577355.1 Chloroflexota bacterium
CCGCGCTCGACGACAATCTTCCGGTCGTGCCGGCTAGCTTCATCCAGCGCCGCCGCGAGCTCCTCTGGTCCATGCACTTTGCTAATGCCGATACTCGAACCGAGGTTCGCCGGTTTGACAAAGCACGGAAACCCCAGTTCGCGCGCGATGTCGGCCGCAACGGCCTCCGGGAACCGTTGCCACTCCTTGCGCAGAAACGTCAGCCACGGGACCTGTGGGATGCCCGCCTGGTTGAGCAATTGCTTGGCGATCGCCTTGTCCATCGCGACCGACGAGGCCATGACACCGGCCCCGACGTACGGTATGCCAGCGAGCTCGAACAACCCTTGCACGGTGCCATCCTCGCCCATCGGTCCGTGGAGCACCGGGAAGACGACATCGATCGCCCCAGCCCACCCATTGGAAGGGATCAAGGCAGGGGTGCTGGTGGTGATCGCCTCAAGCGCGAGCCGTTCGACCTCCCCGACAATACTTCCGGCAACCGGCTGTTCCCCATTGTGCAGCGCGAAGAGCGGCGACGATGCCTGCAACGCACGCATCGGGTCGCCATCGGTGAGCCAATTCCCGTCACGGGTAACGCCAATCGGGACAACCTCATGCCCAGCGGCCTCCAGCGCCCGCATAACCGTAAGCGCCGAGCGCAATGAGACATCATGCTCGGCCGAGCGCCCACCGAAGATGACGCCAACGCGCACACGCCGGTGAGTGACTGGGTCACTATGGTCCTGGCTCATACCCAGTCCCCCGTTCGTTCTATTTCAGGTTCCAGCTCGATACCGCTCTGCTGCAGTACCCGCTCCTGGACCAGGTGGATCAAGTTCACGATATCGGCCGCCGTTGCACCACCGTCGTTGACAATGAAGTTTGCGTGCTTTTCCGATACCACGGCCCCACCGACTCGCGTGCCCTTCAACCCGGCCTGCTCGATCAACAACCCGGAGTACGTCCCCGGTGGGTTCTTGAAAATCGAACCAGCACAGGCCCCAGTCGGTTGCGTGCGATGCCGATACTCGGCGTAGTCGTCTGCTTCGGCTGCCAGCGCACGTGCATCCCCCCGGCGCAGCCGGAACAGTGCATCGACCAGCACGAGGTCTCGCTCGGATGCCGAGCCCTTGAGCGTCGTGAAACGATAGCTGGGCTTGAGCCACTCACGGGGGTACTCGGCGAGTTCACCGCTGGCACTCACCGCGCGGACCGACACAAGCCTATCGGTGATCTCCCCACCATGGGCGCCCGCATTGTTCACGACTGCGCCGCCGACATTGCCCGGCAAGCCAACCAACCATGCCAGATCCGCCCAACCTCGCTCAGCGGCGGTACGGCCAAACCAGTTCGACGGAGCGGCTGCCGGGACGCGCACGAGAACCTCGTCTGCCTCTTCCAGCACTTCCAGCCCCGACTCGGACCGAGCGCCCGGCCGGCGCACCACAACCACCAGCCCGCGCACCCCCTGATCGGCAACGAGCATGTTCGACCCACCGCCAAAGATCGTCACCGGCAACTCGTGCTCACGCGCCCAGCGTAGCGCCAGGGCTAGCTCATCAACCGTGCCCGCTCGCGTCAAAAAGTCCGCCGGCCCACCGACTCGGAAGGTGTTGAACAGGTCGGTACGCGCTAATGGCTGGACGGTCAACCGCGTCGACCCATCGGCGACATCAACGGGCGCTGCGCCTCCACGCTGGCGAGTGGTCATACGCTGGCTCGCGTTGCGATGATGCTCGCCGCAGCGGTGATGTCTCCAGCCCCCATCACGACGACGACATCTCCATGTTCAGCGGCTCGGCCGTATGCGTGGGCGGCGCCTTCCGCCGACGCGACAAGGTCCACAGGGCAACGCATCTGTTGCGCAATCTGGGCAGACGATACGCCCAATGAATCCGTTTCTCGCGAACCGTAGATCTCTGCGAGGATCACTCGGTCAGCGCGTTCAAGCGCTGTAGCGAACGCAGGCAAGAGCGCCAGCGTGCGAGAATAGGTGTGTGGCTGAAAAATCACGACGAGTCTCCGTGTGGGGTAACGTTCTCGTGCGGCGGCGATCGTCGCCTCGATCTCGCTCGGGTGGTGCGCGTAGTCGTCGACGACGACCAGGTGCGGGGCATCGAGATGCACCTCAAACCGCCGCCCAACGCCGCCGAACCGCTCCAACCCCGGCAGCAATTCCTCCGGCGATACCCCCAAACCGGACGACGCAGCAACCACCGCCAGAGCGTTGCGCAGATTGTGCCTACCCGGCACACGTAGGCGCAAGGCAACCTGCTGCCCACCGGGCACGGAAACATGCGCAGTTCCGTCACCCGTCGCGTCGAAATGCCAATCGCCACTCCACTCGCCAAACGTCACGATGCGAAACGGCGTATCGCGGGGCAGGCGTTCCAGCAACGCCTGGCAACCAGCATCCTCGCTATTGATCACCAACACGCCACCCGGCTCAATCGTCTGGGTAAAGCACTCAAACGCGTCCAGCACCGCAGCAATGTTTGGAAACAGGTCGGGATGGTCGTATTCGATGTTCGTGATGATCGCGACACGCGGACGCAGCCAGAGGAAGGAGTAGTCGTATTCGTCCGCCTCCACGACGAAATGCGGGCCACTGCCGCTGCCAGCGTTGGCGCCGAGCTCGCGCACGATAGCGCCCACCGCGAACGACGGCGCAAGCCCGGCGGTCTCCAGCGCGAGTGTGGCCATACCAGATGTCGTTGACTTTCCGTGCGTCCCAGCAACCGCCAGGCATACCCGTTCCAGAGAAAGGCGCCCCAGCAACCCTGCACGCTTGATCACCGGGATGCTCGCGCGGCGAGCGGCCTGCAGCTCTGGGTTATCGTCCCGCGCTGCCGCTGTCGTTACGACGAGTGCGGCCGCGCCGACATGCTCGGCGGCGTGTCCGATCAGGACGTCTATTCCCAGAGCACGCAGGTCATCAGTGACAGCCGAGGACTGCATGTCCGAGCCACTCACCTCGTAGCCCATCCCTCGCAGCATGCGCGCCAGCCCGCTGACCCCAGCCCCGCCGATCCCAACGAAATGCACACGTTGCGGCGGAGCGGGCAACGATATCTGCACTGGGTCAAAATCCGTTATGTCCATCTGTCGTCTCGCTGCCGTTCTACGCGATGGCGACGATGCAGCACGCGACGCGCCCCGGTGTGCGAGCGCGGTATCGCCTCCCGCGCCGCCACATGTGTCACAAGCGGCAGGGAATCGGTGTCTTGGCGCCAAGCGGCAGCCGGTTGAGGCGGCGCCTGCCGCGCAACGACCATATTGGGAGCAGGTGCGGGCGCAGTTACCGCCTGGCGGGAAACGACAGGATGTAGTTCAGCGTCGGAAAGCGTCTGCCGTGAGATGTTCAGCAGAACCCCCATGGCACACATCGCAACAACCAGAGACGTACCGCCTGCTGAGATAAACGGCAACGGAATGCCGGTGAACGGGATCGCTAGCGTCACACCACCGATGTTGAAGGCAGCCTGAAAGACGATCCATGTGGTGATCCCAACGGCGATAAGCGCCCCCAGCGCGTCTGGCGCGCGCATGGCGATACGATAACCACGATAGGCAACCGCAACAAATAACCCCAGCAACACAGTGCAGCCCAGCAGGCCAAGCTCTTCGCCAACCACCGCAAATATCGCGTCGTTATGTGCGGCCGGCAACCAGGCAAACTTCTGCGTGCTGGCGCCCAGTCCCACCCCGAACAACCCGCCCGAACCCAAGGCCAGGCGCGCCTGATAGAGCTGCCAGCCGAGATTCTGAATGTCGCCATCCGGGTTGAGGAAGACCAGCAAGCGGTCGCGCCGGTACGACGCTGAGAGTGCCAGGGTAAGGAATGCGACCGACCCTGAGATCGCCAAGATGCCGAAATGCACGAGCTCTGCGCCCGCCACCAGGAAGATTGCGACACCGATCGTCGCGATCAAGATGGATGTGCCCAGGTCCGGCTCCAGCATGACGAGTCCGATGAGCAACCCCATGATGACCGCAAACTGCACAAGCCCGAGCGAGAACGAGCGCACCCGCTCACGTTTGCCCGCCATCCAGGTTGCCATATAGAGCACGATCACCGGTTTGGCGAGCTCGCTTGGCTGAAATGTCACTGGCCCGATATCGATCCACCGTTTCGCGCCGTACGCCGATGTTCCCAACCCAGGGATCAGCACCAGCGCAGCAAGCAGCAACAACGCTGCCACCATTGCCGGAAAGGCCAGCGCAGCATAGCGATGGTAATCAATCCGCATTGCGATGAGCAGGCCGGTTGCTCCCACCGCAACAAACAGCAACTGGCGGAGCAGCACGCCAAGCGCACCTTCCCCAGTGCCATCCGGGAAGGAGGCGGAATACACCATCAACGTCCCAAACGTCACCAGGGCTGTCAGTAGCGCCAGCAGCCAGCCATCCGGCTCGTGGACCAGCGCCCGCGCGCGTAACGAGGAGTGGCGGTTCATCCACTTCATGCCGCACCCTCGTCCCTGACGAGCTGTTGCACCGCCGCGCGGAACGCATCGCCACGGTGAAATTCGTCGCGGAAGAGTCCAAAGCTCGCGCACCCTGGCGACAGCAGGACGACACCTCCAGGTTGCGCCAACGACGCTGCCTGCCGCACGGCGGCATCCATCGAACCGAATGGACCGTGAAGGTGCGCGAACCGCAGGTGCTGCAGCTGCTCCAGCAAGCGTGGCGTGGCGCTACCGTCCAACAGCACCACGTGCTGGGCGTAACTGGCCAGCCCGGCCGCGAGTTCCGCCAGATCGAGTCGTTTGTCCGACCCGCCAGCGATGACCACCAGGTCCCGCTGACGGTAGGCATGGAGCGCGGCAAGCGCGGCAACCGGCGCTGTCGCCGCGGTGTCGTTGATGTACTCAACCCCCGACACCGTCGCAACCAGTTCAAGCCGGTCCCGTACACCATGGAACGTTGCCAAGGCTTCGCGGATGTCCTCCGGCGCAACCCCGAGCGCCAATGCTGCTCCGGCTGCGGCGAGAGCGTTGCGCTGGGCGTGCGTGCCTGGCAACCGAAGCGCCGTCACGGGGCCAAGGTCGAGGATTGTTCCATCCCAGCCTGCGACGAAACGCTGCTCTTCCACCCACAACCGAAAACGACCGGGGACCATATCGCTCCCAAACGTGATGCGTTGCGCCTTGCTGTCGACGGTAAGGGTTGCGAGGCGAGCGTCGTCAGCGGGCAGCACGAGCCAGTCGTCGCGACGTTGATACGCCGCCAACCGCGCTTTCACCTGCGCGTACTCCTCGAACGTTGGGTAGCGGTCCAGATGGTCCTCCGAAACATTCGTGAGGACGGCGACATGCGGCGATAGGTGGTGCGCATCGAGGGCCTCGATCTGAAACGAGGAGATTTCCAACACGACTGGAACAGCGCTCTGCAGCTCGTCCAGCTCCGCCAGCGCTGAGCGGCCCATGTTTCCGGCCATCACCGCCTGCGGCCAACGCCGGCGCACCATCGCGTGCAACAGTGTCGTGGTCGTCGTCTTCCCCTTCGTGCCAGTCACGCCTACGACCGGGGCAGGGCACGCCCGTAGAAACAGGCTGAGTTCCATCTCGATCGGCTTGCCCAGCTTACGTGCCAGCGCCAACCAGGGGGATTCAGCGGGCACCGCCGGGTTGCGCACCACGATGTCGGCCCACGCAACGTCTTCGGCACGGTGCTCGCCCAGTGTGTAGCGAATCGGCAGGTCAGCTAGCGCGGCCAGCGGCTCCGCAAGCGACGCAGCACTACGCAGGTCTGTCACCAGCACGTTTGCGCCCGCCGCGCATGCGTACCGGGCCACACCCACGCCGCCTTGCCGCGATCCAAGGCCGAGCACCAGTACATTGCGCCCACGGAGTTCGAGCGGCATTTCCCGTGAGGTCGTCATTGCAGGGCCAATGCGACGCCGAGGAGTCCGGCCATCATCCCTACCAACCAGAAGCGCAACGTCACTTGCGTCTCTGACCAGCCCAACAGCTCGAAGTGATGGTGGAGCGGCGTCATCCGAAAGATGCGCTTTCCACCTGTGCGCTTGAAATAGGCGACCTGCAACATGACTGAGAGGGTCTCGGCGAAAAAGACGATCCCGACCAGCGGCAGGAGCAGCCATTGCCCAGTCATGAATGCTGCCGTCGCCAGTGATGCGCCGATCGCCAGAGAACCTGTATCCCCCATAAACACTTGCGCCGGGTGAGCGTTGTACCAGAGAAATCCCAGGAGTGCCCCGACCATCATGAAACAAAAGGTCACCACCTGCACTTGGCCCTGCAAATACGCGATGATGCCGTAGGCGACGAAGGCGACCGCTGCGGTTCCTCCGGCGAGCGTATCGAGACCGTCGGTAAGGTTGACCGCGTTGGCCGAGCCGACAATCGCTAGCGTTGCAATCGGCAGGTAGAAGTAGCCGATCTCGTACTGCCCCAGGAACGGCACGTACATGCGGCTCAACCCGAGCGGGTAGTACAACACCAGCGCCGTGATCGCCGCGAAGAGGAACAGCCAGACGAATTTGAACCGCGCCGTCAGACCGGCAGACTTCCCGCCGACAAGGTTCAGCTTGTCGTCAATGCCTCCCAGGATCGAGCAGCCGATCAGGACACCGATCGGCAGGAGCATCGACAAGCGCCCATACAGGTTGAAGACGATCGTCAAGAGAATGACGGTGACGTTGAACAGGATCCCCCCCATCGTCGGGGTGCCTGTCTTCGTCATGTGGCCTTCGGGGCCGTCGATGCGAATCTGCTTCCCAACCCTGTGTGTACGCAGGAATGCGATGTACGGCCGCCCAGCGAGCAGCGCGACGAGAAACGCCAATCCCGAGAGCCCGAGGGATAGGGCGAGATTGTCGTTGGGATCGGTCGGGAGCAGTGCGTCGAACCGCTCGGCGTGTGTGGCGACTTCCTCCAGCGTGAGTGCCAGGACGGCCAAGCTCGCCATCAACCGGCATCCTGTTCGTCGACCGAGCGCAACGCGGCCACAACCGTCTCCATTTGGATCCCGCGCGAACCTTTTATCAGCACCAGGTCACCCGCTTGGAGCTCATGCTTGAGCACCTCCACGAGCGCATCCTTTGTGTCGAAGTGGTAAATCGGCATGTCCGGGTTCGCCTCACGCGCCTCGCGGGCCATGATGGCAGCGCGTGGCCCGTACGCGAAAAAGAGATCGGCCGTCACGGCGATGCGCGCGCCAACCATGCGATGCCCTTCTTCCTCGAAGTCGCCGAGCTCGAGCATGTCGCCGAACACGGCTACTCGCCGCCGTGCATCGAGTTCCTGCAGCAGCGCCAGGGCAGCGAAGGAGGATGCCGGGTTCGCGTTGTAGGTGTCGTCCAGCAGCGTTGAACCAGAAACACCCGGCGACAGCAACAACCGCAACTGGATATTCGGCCGGTCGAACCCGCGCATGATCTCTTCCAGCGACATCCCCAGCTCGAACCCCACCGCGATGCCAGCCAGCGCCGTGTGCACGCTATGGCGGCCGAGCAACGGCACCTGCACGTGGTCGCGTTGCTCGTTGCGCACCAACGTGAACGAGATACCGCCAAGCCCGTGGCTCTCCAAGTTCACCGCGCGGTAGTCAGCCGATGGGTCGAGCCCATAGGTCACGATGCGGGCTGAGGCGGCTTCAGCCATTCGGTATACCCGCTCATCGTCCCGATTGAGGATGGCGATCCCGTCAGGGGGTAACGCTTCCACAAGTTCAGTCTTAGTCTGGGCGATCGCCTCTAAGCTGCCCATGCGCGAGAGGTGCGAGTGTGAGACAACCGTCACAATGCCGATCGTCGGGCGGGCGATCTTGGCCAGCTGCGTGATCTCTCCAAAAGCGTAGGCGCCACCCATTTCAAGGACGCACACCTCAGTGTCGGGGGTGATTTCCAGAACGCTAATTGGCAACCCAACCTCGTTGTTGTAACTGCGCACGCTCTTTGCGACGTTGTAGCGCGCGGCGAGAACCGCGCCGACCACTTCCTTGGTGCTTGATTTACCGATGCTGCCGGTGATTCCCACCACGTGCAGGTCGAACAGGCTGCGCCAGTAGGTCGCCAGCGCGTGCAACGCCGCTAAAGTGTCATCGACAACGACTAGCGGCAGCTCCGCACCACGCGCCAGATCAAGCGCATCGCGGCGTACCAGCGCGGCGGTCGCCCCACGGGCGCGCGCATCTGCCACATAGAGGTGGCCGTCGGTTACTTCCCCACGCAGCGCCACAAACAGGTCACCGGGCTGGACATAGCGCGAATCGTGGATGACGCGGTTGAACAGGTACTGCTCGGATATGTCGCCTTCCAGCGTCCCGCCACTGCCCTGGAGCACATCATGCAAACGGATCATGCCCTACTCCTCCACCGGCCGCGACGGCGCGATCCCGTACAGGTCAAACAGGCGCGCGAACACCTCAGCGAGTGCTGGGCCACCCACCGTCTCCCCCCAGGGAGACTCCTTCGGCCAGTCGATCTTCACCAGCACGGTGAACCGCGGGTCTTCTACTGGTGCGAACCCGACGATTGACGCGATAGTTGCATCTTCGATGTACCCACCATCCGGCGAGGGAACCTGTGCTGTGCCCGTCTTCGCCCCTATGCGATAACCCGCAACGGCCGCATACGTCCCGGTCCCGTTGACGACAACCGACTCCAGCATCAGGCGCATTTGCTCCGACGTGCGTTCGGAGATGACGTTGCGCACGACAACCGGCTGGTGCGACTCCGTCGTCCCATCAGCATGTCGCACCTGCGCTACGACATATGGTTGCATCAGTCGCCCGCCATTGACGATCGCCGAAACCGCGTTGGTTAGCTGCAACGGCGTCACCGCGACACCTTGGCCGAACGCATTGGTGTAGAACAACACATCGTTCCAGCCATCGGTAAACGGAAGCGTCAGGATACCCGCTTCTTCTCCCTGCAAGTCAACTCCGGTTGGCATGCCAATGCCAAAGTCCGTAAGACGCTGATAGAAGCGGTCGCGCCCGATCCGTTCTGCAACAAAGATCGCCCCCAAGTTTGTGGAGTGCTCCAAGACATTCCACATCGTTTCGTCACCCCAGACACGGCCATTGTTGTTGGTGATCGGTGGAAACCCCGGGACTTCGACGTAGCCAGGTGCGTCGTTGTGGATCGTGTCTGGTGTAACCACCCCATCATCTAGCCCGATCGCCATGACAATTGACTTAAAGGTTGAGCCAGGCTCGTAGACGAAGGAGATTGCCGGGTTTAGAAAGACGCTGGCATCGTCGACAGCGACGAACGCGTTCGGGTCGTAGGCTGGGCGACTCGCCATACCAAGAATCGCACCGGTGCGGGGATCCTGGACGATGATCGTGCCACCCTCAGCTCCCTGGGCTGCAATTGTCTTCTCAAGCACGTCTTCAATGATGTATTGAACAGCGCTGTCAATGGTCAGTACGAGGTCGGAGCCATCGATCGGTGGGGCAAACCTGCTGGGTGAGATGCCGATGATGTTCCCACTCCCATCCAGCTCGGCAACCAGTGTCCCTGCGGACCCGCCCACTACCGCGTCGTACTCCCCTTCCAGCCCGTATGCTCCAGCCATGTCGTAGGTCGTGAACCCCAAGACATGGCTGGCCAGCTCGCCGAATGGGTAGACCCGGCTTGGTTCCGGGTCGAGGAAGACTCCAGCAAGCCCCAGCGCCCGAATGCGTTCGGTGACTTCCGGGTTCAACCGGCGGGCAAGCACCACCCAGGCGGCGCCGGGCTGCTCAAGCGCCGCCAGCACGTCCTCCGCTGAGCGGTCTATCAGCGGAGCAATGGCCGCGGCAAAGGCTGCCTTGTCCTGTATCTCGGCGAGAACGGCGGACAGTCGTGTCGCCGGCATGTTGGTTGCCAGGCGCTGTCCACGTGCATCGAAGATCTCTCCCCGCCTGGCCGGCACGCTCTCGGAGTCGGTCCGCTCGGCTCGTGCAACCTCTTCGAGTTCACCGGAGCGCACGACCTGCACTGCTGTGATGCGATAGCCGATCAGCGCGATAAAGAGCAAGAACACGAAGAAGAGAACCACAACCCGGTTGTTGGCAATGCCGTTATCCGGGCCTGAGCCGGCCCCGCGGACAATACTGCTCACTGGCGTGCTACCAACGCATCGTCAGCGCTACCCCGTCCCAGGAGCATGTCCAGCGCACGCTGCAGGCTCGACCGGTCATCGACCGGACTCGCCGTGGGCACGGGTAGTGCATCATCTACCGGACGGGGAACGCGCAAGAAAACGGACGATTCCTGCGGCAGCATGCCCCGGTTGTCAACCGCAATGTGCTCGATGCGCGGTAGCGCCTCGTAGTAGCCGAGCTGGTACGACAACTCCTCGTTGCGAACCGACTCGCGTTCGATGCGCTGCTGCAGCTGCGTCAGCTCAAGCCCCAGCCCGGCAACCATGCTGGTTTGGTAGATGTAGAGTAGCCCGATCGTTCCGGCCAATGCGACGACGAGCGAAAACAACAGTGCACCATTGGCCCGCCGTTGCGCTGGCTGTGGACCAACGACGACCTGCCTGCGAGACGCGGCGCCCCGGTGAACGCGCTCGCGCACCGTCTCCGGTGGCGTCGGCGTCTCGACGGTGGGGGGTGGCGACACATACGTGCTCATGGTTCGGGCAACCGTTCCGCCACGCGCATCACGGCGCTCCGTGCTCGTGGGTTCGCGGCGATCTCCGCCTCGCTGGCCCGCGTTGCCCTGCCGATTAGGCGCACGCTGGGGCGCCGGCCGCAGATGCACACCGGGGTATCGCGCGGGCAAATACAACCACGGGCAGCCTCGGCGAATGCACGCTTGACAATGCGGTCCTCCAGGGAATGGAACGAAATGACGACAAACCGGCCGCCCACCCGAAGGACACGCAACCCGGCAGCGATGCCGCGCTCAACTTCACCAAGCTCATCATTGACGGCAATACGCAGCGCCTGGAACACCCGTGTTGCCGGATGAATGCGGTCGCCCCGCCGGCCGCCAACAACGCGCTCGATGAATGCCGCGAACGCCGCGCTTGAATCAAGCGGGCGCCGCTCGCGTTCCTGCACCACCGCCCGCGCGATCCGCCGCGCAAAGCGTTCCTCACCGTATTCCCAGAATATGCGGGCAAGCTCGGGTTCAGGCGCAGTTGCGAGCAGGGCAGCCGCCGTCTGGCCGCGCGAACGGTCGTAGCGCATATCCAACGGGCCATCGAACCGGAAGCTGAAGCCACGCTCTGGGTCGTCCAACTGGAGCGACGACAGACCAAGGTCGAGCAAAATGCCGTCGACTCCCTGAATTCCGCGCTCACGCAGGTAGTCCGGGAGATCAGCATATGAGCCAATGATGAGCTCCGCGTTCACGCTCGCATCCAGCGGCAAGCGCTCGAAAAACGCTTGCGTTGTCGGATCGCGGTCGATACACAGCAGCCGCCCGCCCGGAACAATGCGCGCGGCGATCCTCGCCGAGTGGCCCCCAGCACCAAACGTGCCGTCAACATATACGCCACCTGGCCGTGGGCAGAGCGCCGAGACCGCTTCTTCCGCCAGGACGCTGACGTGCTCAAACGTATCGTCGGCTCGGTTTGGGACAGCCGCCCCGGGAGGTACGGCCCTGCCGTCCACATTCGCCGCATTCACTCTGGACTTCGATCCGTTTCGTGCCTGTGTTCCCGCGCTCGCGTCACACCAGCGTCGCCAGGCGCTCGGCAATCGCCGCACCATCGCGTTCCACTGCAGCATCCTGGGCTGCCCAGCCCTCTGGCGACCAAACTTCGATAAACGTGTGCATGCCAACAACGATTGCCTCGCGCTCGATCCCTGCTTGAGCGCGAAGCTCCGCCGGCACAAGCACCCGGCCCTGCTTGTCAAGTTGCACGTCGACCGCATTGGCGAACAACATGCGGCGCAACAGCCGCGCGTCAGGGTCGCCGATAGAAAGGGCCGACACCTTTTCCGCCAACGGGAGCCAGCTCGCTGCCGGATAGACCAGCAGACAGCCGTCGAAGCCGCGTGTGACGACGAGCCCTGCCGCCAACTCATCGCGGAAGCGCGCCGGAACCGCCAGCCGCCCCTTCTCATCGACGCTGTGGGTGTACCGCCCGAGAAACACGCTGCAGCTTGCTCCCACATCGGGGCAAAATGGGTGGGGTTATCCACATTCGGCCCCACTTATCCCCACAAAGCCCCACGGTTATCCACAGTATACACGTTCACGGTGTACGTACAACCATGGCTGGTCCTGCTTTCGCGCCATCTCCCGTGCCGCGCGCAGCACACGCGAGCAGACTGACCGAGCACCACGGTGCTCGAA
Source organism: Chloroflexota bacterium (assembly GCA_003577355.1). Taxonomy (GTDB): domain Bacteria; phylum Chloroflexota; class Chloroflexia; order Thermomicrobiales; family CFX8; genus CFX8. The sequence goes on from QEUZ01000029.1 coordinate 12,251, forward strand.
CTTGTTGGCAGCATTGCCAGCACACCTACCCCCCGCAGCATCGGAGCGCCCAGATTTCTGCCTGCACACAGTGCTTGGAGAGTATGCGTACGTACGCAGCATTCAACAGGCAGTCCTGCTTGACGTAGAACACTTGTTCTGGTACAATGTTTCCCTTAGAGGATGGCGGAAGGAGCAGGTCATGTACCTCGGTTGGTACGACCCGGATCGGAAGAAATCCCCCGAGCGCAAGCTCAGCGAAGCGATCGAACGCTACCGCCGCAAATGGGGACGCGACCCACGGGTGGCGCTGGTCAATGTCATCGACGCGACTCATTATCCTGGGCTCGACGTACGCGTCGTGAGCCACGTCGCTCCAAACACATTCTTCGTCGGTGAAGATCTCGACTCCGGCGGTTCGTTCCTGGCAGCGTGACGGTAGGTCGCCAACAGGTGCAGCGCCTGTCGCGGACACCCCGCCGAAGAGCGAGAGTAGTTACGGACATTCCTACTAGACCAATTGTGTTCGTATATTAGTCCGCTGTGGCGGCCGGTTCAATCAGCGCGATCATGCCCCCCACTTGGATCGCCTGGCCGGCCGTCACATGCACGTCTTGCACCACGCCGGCGTGTTGCGCCCCAATCTCGTTCTCCATCTTCATCGCTTCGATGATGCAGATGAGCTGGCCAGCTTCAACACGTGCGCCCGGCTCGACCGCCACGCGCAACACCGTCCCCTGGATCGGGCTACGCAGCTCAGCGCCGGTCTTGACGTTGGTTTTCCCTGCACGCAGCTTGGAACGCGGCGCTTGTGCTGGCGTGCTCCGGCCGCGTGCCGCTATGCCGGTTGGCAGCCGCACGTGATACGTTCGCCCATCCACTTCCACCGGCAGCAGGTCATCGGCAGCCGCATCCGCTGGTTCTGGTATCCAGGGCGCCACCAGATCGACGATGTTGGACTGCTCCAGAAAACGTGTGTCATAGTCCCCGCGAATGAAATCCGGGTTGCGCACCAACGCGCGGTGGAATGGCAACGTCGTTGCAACGCCGCCTACCTCGAAATCGTTCAACGCTCTCCTGAGGCGGCTCACGGCCTCGTCACGGTCACGCCCCCAGACGATCAGCTTCGCGATGAGTGAATCGAAGCGCGGTTCAATCACGCCGCCATTCTCGAACCCGGTATCGACTCGCACACCGAAGCCACTGGGTGGGCGGAAGACACTGAGCTTCCCAGGGGTCGGGGTGAACTCCCGCGCGGCATCCTCGGCATTGATCCGGCACTCGATCGCGTGGCCCCACGGCTGCGGAGCGCTACGAAACGACAGCGGCGCGCCCCCAGCCACCCGCAACTGCTCGCGCACCAGGTCGATCCCTGTCACTGCTTCGGTAACAGGGTGTTCCACCTGGATACGGGTATTCATCTCCAGGAAGTAAAAGGCGCCATCCTGGACCAGGAATTCGAGCGTCCCTGCTCCAACATAGCCGACTGCCCGCGCCAAACGCTCGGCAGTGGCGTTCATCGCGGCGCGCAGTTCCGCATCCACTGCGGGAGATGGAGCCTCTTCAACGAGTTTCTGATGGCGTCGCTGAATGGAGCAATCACGCTCGCCGAGCGCCACGACATTGCCGTGCCGGTCGGCCATGACCTGGATTTCGATATGCCGCGGATGGTCGAGGTAGCGCTCAACGTAGACCGTTGGGTTCGCGAAATAGCGCGCGGCCTCGCCAGAAGCGCCAGTCCATGCGTCGTCGACCTCTGCGGCTGCAAACGCCACTCTGAAGCCACGACCACCGCCACCTGCAGCCGCCTTCAATGCTAACGGGTAACCGAACTGCTCACCAAACGCGCGCGCGCCAGCCGCGTCAACCGGCCCATCAGTGCCGGGCACGACCGGCACTCCGGCTGCAGTCGCCGCTGCCCGTGCCGCAACCTTGTCCCCCATAACCGCGATCGCCTGGGCGGGTGGGCCAACGAAGATGATCCCCGCCTGCTCGCAGGCTTCGGCGAAAGCGGCGTTCTCAGCAAGAAACCCATAGCCCGGATGAACCGCGTCTGCACCGCTCGCCACAGCAGCCTGTAACACGGCGCGGATATCAAGATACGGCAGTGCCAAGCTGGATTGCAGCGTCAGGGTCGTATCAGCGTAGCGCGCATGCAGCGGGTCCACCTCGTCTTTGGAGACGACCGCAACCGTGGACAAGCCTTCTTCCCGGCAGGCGCGCATCACCCGTATGGCGATCTCTCCTCGGTTCGCAACGAGTACCGTGCGAATTGTCCGCACCCGCTGGGCTGTCAAGTCCTACTGCCCCTTCTTTGCTACGTCAATAGCCGCGTCGCCAGCCGCGGCGGCGCTCCAAATCCCGCCATCCCGCCTCGCCAATCTCACACCAGCCCGGCGCCACTCGGCCAGAGACACGCCAATTCTCGACCGCTGTGTCGGGGTCGTGCTCCTCAACCGACGCGAGCAGCGCAACGATTGCCGCGACAATCTGCGGCAGGTCGTCGCTTGTTGGGGCGCCCCGGCTCACAGTGGGATATTCCCATGCTTGCGCTTCGGACGCTCTTCGCGCTTGTTCCGCAACATGTGCAAGGTGCGCACGAGCCACCGCCGGGTGTCGTGCGGTTCGATCACCGCCTCGATATAGCCGCGCCCTGCCGCCTGGTATGGGCTAGCGAACTGGTCGCGATAGTGTTCGACCAGCTCACGCTCCTTGGCCACGGGGTCGGCGGCCTCGGCGATTTCGCGCCGCGATACCAAACGCACCGCCGCCTCAGAGCCCATCACCGCAATCTCGGCAGTGGGCCAGGCAACGCTCAAGTCGGAGCGGATCGAGCGTGAACACATCACAACATATGCCCCACCGTATGCCTTGCGGGTAATCACCGTCACCTTTGGAACGGTGGCTTCGCAATAGGCATAGAGCAACTTTGAGCCATGCCGGATGATTCCTCCGTGCTCCTGCATCACCCCCGGAAGGAACCCAGGCACGTCAACGAAGGTGACCAGCGGGATGTTGAAGGCGTCACAAAAGCGTACGAAGCGCGCCGCCTTGGTCGATGCGTCGATATCAAGCGTCCCCGCCAACACCTTCGGCTGGTTGGCAACAACGCCAACCGCTTTGCCATCCAGGCGCGCGAAACCGATGATGACATTACGCGCCCAGAGTGGTTGCACTTCAAGGAACGATTCGGTATCGAAGACGCGCGCGATCACTTCATGCATGTCGTACGGGCGAGTCGAGTCCTCCGGTACGAGTTCATCGAGTAACGGGTCCGCCCGTTCGGGTTCGTCGTCGCTCGCAAATTCAGGAGCGCTGTCCAGGTTGTTCGACGGCAGGTAGGTTAGCACGGCGCGGACCAGGTCGAAGGTATCGTCTTCAGTGGCGCCGACAAAGTGGGCAACGCCGGAAACAGAGTTGTGGGTCAGCGCGCCACCGAGCGCTTCGTGCGTCACGTCTTCGCCGGTGACGGTACGGATGACATCCGGCCCAGTGATGTACATCTGCGAGATGTTCTCGACCATGAAAACGAAATCGGTCATCGCTGGCGAATAGACCGCGCCTCCGGCGCACGGCCCAGCAATGATCGAGAGCTGCGGCACGACTCCGCTCGCCTGGACATTGCGCCAGAAGACTTCGCCGTACCCGGCTAACCCTTCGACCCCCTCCTGGATCCGCGCCCCGGCCGAGTCATTGATCCCAATAATCGGACAGCCGATCTCGAGGGCCAGGTCCATGATCTTGACCATCTTCTCGGCGAACGCCTCACCGAGTGAACCTCCCAGGTAGGTGAAATCGTGGGAAAAGATCGCGACGTCACGGCCGTCGATCGTGCCGACGCCGGTCACAACCCCATCGCCGAGCGGCTTGCGCCGCTCCATCCCAAAGTAGGTGGAACGGTGTTGCACCAGCGCATCGTATTCCATGAACGAACCTGGGTCGAGCAGGCGTTCAATGCGCTCGCGAGCCGACAGCTTGCCACGCGCTGCCTGGCGCTCAGCGACTTCGCGCTGTTCGGCCTCAAGCTGGTGCAATCGCGCACGGTAGCGCTCCAGCGACGTCCGGTCTGTTTGGGTCGCCATCATGTCCCTTCGGCCGACAACTAGAAACTTGGGCGATACTCGCCCCACACCCCGCGCAGGGTATTGCAAATTTCGCCGAGAGTTGCACCGCAGAGCAACGCAGCGCGCATCGGCGGCAGTAAGTTGTCGCTTCCGTTCGCTGCGCTGCGCACAGCCTCTAGTGCTCGCTCCACCGGCGCGGCGTCGCGGTCCTGCTTGTAGGCACGCGTGCGCTCGATCTGCCGGCGGACGCGTTCGCGATCGATGTGGTGCAGCGGGACCGGAGCTGTCAGTTCGTCGCGCTGAAAGTTCACACCAACGATGCGCCGTTCACCCGTTTCGACCGCTTGCTCCCAGGCGTAGGCGCTGTCTGCGATCTGCTCCTGAATATAGCCGCTTTCGATCGCCGCTACTGCACCACCGCGTGCCTCGATGTCCTCGATCAGCGCGAAGGCCCGCCGTTCAATCTCATCGGTCAGCGCTTCAACGACGTACGACCCCGCTAACGGGTCAGCAGTATCGGCGACCCCAGTTTCGAAGGCAATGATCTGTTGCGTGCGTAACGCGAGCGTTGCAGCGTCGGCTGTCGGTAGCGAGAGGGCCTCGTCGTAGCCATTGGTGTGCAATGACTGGGTGCCGCCCAAGACGGCGCTGAGGCCTTGAAGCGCCACCCGCACGACGTTGTTCAACGGTTGCTGCGCCGTCAGCGACGAACCAGCCGTCTGGGTGTGGAACCGTAGCATCTGCGAACGCGGGTTCTGCGCACCAAAGCGCTCGGCCATGATCTTGGCCCACATTCGCCGCGCCGCGCGGAACTTCGCGACCTCTTCCAGGAAGTTTGAGTGGGCGTTGAAGAAGAACGACAAGCGCGGTGCAAACGCATCCACGGCCAAGCCGGCTTCGAGCGCCGCCTGGACATAGGCGATCCCGTTCCCTAAGGTGAAGGCCACCTCCTGGACCGCGCTGGAGCCAGCTTCGCGGATGTGGTACCCACTGATCGAAATCGTGTTCCAGCTCGGCAAACGCTCCGCACAGTACTGAAAGGTATCGGTGACGAGCCGCATCGACGGTCGGGGTGGGAAGATATACGTCCCGCGCGCGCAGTACTCTTTCAGGATATCGTTCTGAATCGTGCCGCCAATCTGCTCCGCAGGGACACCCTGTTCCTCTGCGACAATCTGATACATCAGCATGAGGATCGACGCTGGGGCGTTGATCGTCATCGAGGTTGTCGCCCGTCCGAGGTCGATCCCATCGAGCAGCCTGCGCATGTCGTCGAGCGTGCTGATCGAGACGCCGACCAGGCCCACCTCGGCCTCGCCCCGTGGATCATCCGCGTCCAAACCGAGTTGCGTGGGCAAATCGAACGCAACGCTCAGGCCGGTCTGCCCGCGTTCGAGGAGCAATCTGAAGCGCCGGTTGGTTTCCTCAGCGGAGGCAAACCCGGCGTACTGGCGCATCGTCCAGAGGCGGCCGCGATACATGTCAGGGTAAATGCCACGGGTGTACGGGAACGTGCCAGGATCGGGCTCCGGTTCGCCAACATCGCTCGCGCGATAGACCGGGGCGATCTCGATGTCAGACGTCGTCCGTCGTGCATCGGTCGCGGTTCGACCATTCGTCACGCGTTTGCCCTCCCCATGCCACGTCCAGGGCCGGGGCACGCATCCGTCGTCCCCAGCGCTCAGTGTCCCGCCTCGGTGCTGGCCCGTTCTACCAGTTCAGTCAGCACGCCGGCGCACGAGCGCGGATGAATGAATGCAATCACCCAACCGTGCAGCCCGACACGTGGCTCACGATCGATCAATTCAACCCCTCCGGCTGCAAGGCCGGCAAGCGTTGCTCGCAGGTCGTCCACCAGATAAGCCACATGGTGAATCCCCTGGCCACGGTTCGCGAGAAACCGCCCCAAGCCGGAATCGTGGTCGATCGGCGACATCAGCTCAATCCAGCTATTGCCCGCTCGGATCGCTGCGATATCGACATTCTGCTCTGGGACGCGCGTGGTCTCGCCGGCCAGAAACCCCAGCCGCCGGTAATCGGCGACAGCCGCTGCGATGTCGGGGACGATGATCCCAATATGGTGGATGTCACCGGGCGGCAGGAACCTGCTGTGCTCCGCGCTACTCGTCATGGGTTTGCCGTCCGTATCCCTGGTTCGTGGAAGTACGCATCCAGGATCCGGTTGGCAATCGGGCCTGCGTAAACGGAACCTTGGTGCCCACCGACGACCAGGACGACCACGGCGATCTCGGGGTCATCGTACGGCCCGAACGCGCTAAACCAGGCGTGCCCTTCAGAATACTTTCCGTCCACTGCTTCTCCGAACTCCGCCGTACCGCTCTTCGCCCCAATTGGCGGGTCGCTGAAGGTGATCTGTCCAACTGCAGTACCTTCGGTCACGGTGCGCCGCATCCCTTCGCGCACGACCTCCAGGTGCTCGCGGTCAATGGTCGCAAGGCCATTAGACGCAACGAGCGGCTGCGTCTGCAGCGGCTGTGGCGGGAACTCGCGGACGACATTGCCCTCTTCGTCGAGGAGCGCCTTGATCACTCTGGGTCGCCAGAGTGTGCCTCGGTTGGCGATGCGCACCGTGCCGTTCAGCATCTGCAGCGGTGTGCAGAGCAAATGCCCCTGGCCGATCGAAACGTTGATCGTGTCGCCGACCGACCAGTATTCGTTCAAGTCAGATTGGAACAACCACTTGGGGTTGGGGACCA
>QEUZ01000459.1 GCA_003577355.1 Chloroflexota bacterium
CGGATGCTTGTTTCAGGAACTCGGAACCGTCTGCTGGGAGCGTGCCGAAGGGGATCGGGATGCACGTGCCCAAGCGCGAGGGTTATTGATAACAGCGTTGGAGCACTTCCGCGCTGCCGGTGACCGAAAGGGGGAGATTACTGCTCTGATCGCGCTCGCCTATCGGCGCGGTATCTCGTCCCGTAACGACGGCGTCAATGTGGACGAAAGCTACGTTGCGTTCCTCGAAGAGATCCGCCGGCTACGTTCCAGCGAGCACATGCTTGCGCGACGCGGTGAGCGCGACCGGTTGCAAACAATGACCTTGCTCTCGGTGCATGTGTTCTGCCGGGCTAATGGGTGGTATGAGACGGCCCGCGAGCGGGCGATGCAGGCGCTCGAACTCGCCGTCGCAGCCCGCGATCAACGTGCAGAAGTTGTCGCCCGACTCGGTCTCGCCGAAACGGATATCGCGCTGGGCCGGTTCAGCACGGCGCTCGAGCAATCTGCGCGTGCCGCGCTCTTACTGGACGCTAATATCGATCTGCCGTGGGAACCGGCCCAGCGCGATGTCCAGCGCCGTATACATGCTGCCACCCTCGCAGCACTCGGGGATCGAGCAGGGGCAGAGGTGTTGCTGCGCGAACGGCTACGCGTTGCAGGGCTCGGCGCGAACACTGTGCGCTACGTCGACGCAGAAACTGATCTGGCAGAGTTTCTCGTCGCTGGCAATGATGGCGGGCAACGCGCTGAAGCCGAGCGGTTGGCCCGGTCAGTGCTATCGCGCTGTGCAACGCTGAGTGGGGCACTGACGTGGGATATTCGCGCGGAACTCGTGCTGTGTGAACTTGCCCTCCTGCGCGGAGATGCGACGGTCGCCAGTGGTCACGCTGTCGCGGCGTCGGCGCGACTCGATGCGCGCGATATTCCGCTCGTGACGTTGCGGATGCGCACGTGGTTCATGCGCGCGCGGGCACTCAAGATGGCCGGTTCGAGCGACGATGCGCGAGAGGCACTTGGGATGGCTCTGTCACTCTTCGAAACGATCGTTGCCCGGATGAGCGATCCTGCCTTGCGATCAGCCCTGCTCGAACATCCTCACACGCGCGAGATGCAACTGTTCGCGTCAGCGCTAGGGATCGCGCTTGAGCCAACACCGACCATCGCTAGGACGAGGCCAGCGGGGCTGACGCTCCGTGAGATCGAAGTCCTAAAGCTCGTCGCTGCCGGGCAGACCAATCGCGAAATTGCCGAGCGTCTCTTCATCAGCGAGAAGACGGTTGCGCGACATCTGACGAACCTGTTTGGCAAGATCGACACCCAATCGCGCACGCAAGCTGCCGCCTGGGCCTTCCGCCACAACATTGTGTAGCGCTCGCGCCTCGGCAAGCGCCTTCACGGGCGGGCGTGGTGCTGTATCGCACGCATCGCATATAGCGGTTGAACCAGGTCGGTCGCCCACGGCTGCGCACTTGGGGTTAGTCGCTGCCCGCCGCGACCATTCCTTCGTGAAGATACGCTCCCCGATACCCTGCCGCTGTCGCCGTCGTGAGCCGATGAAACACCAACTGACAGATGCGAGCGTCGCGTGCAACCCTGAACCCCGCGGGATGATAGACAACCATGAGCGATACGCCACGACCTCGATAACCCGCATCCCACACCGCTGTGTGCAGCGCAACGCCGGCGCGCAGGAGACTGGAGCGTGGACGGGCATATGCCATCAGATCGTCCGGGATGTTCACGATCTCGTTGAAGCGCACCTGATAAGCGCCCGGAGCCAGGTAGATCGTTCCGTCTGGCTCAAAATCGAGGTCATCTGTTTGCGGTAGCACGCGCTGATCGTTAGCGACGCCAATGAAACCCGGACCGCGAAAGCGCGAGACACGCTCTAGCGTGATATCGATCCCGTTCGGCTGCAACTGCTCCTGAGGCGCGATGAGGTTCTCCAGCAGCGGCGGGACCCGCTGCAGTAGTGCCTCGAGTTGCTGGCGACTCAGTACACCAGACTCAGCGTCATGCACAGCGACCCTCCTTGCCGGTCATGCTAGTACGTACATACTGTACGGCCTAAACCTAACGCGGTCAACCGGCAGCGCCAGGGACCATCGCTGGTATGGTGTTACGTTTCGTCTGCGCGCTCGAGCAGCTGAAGTTGCTGCTGGATGTCAGCTGGCATCGGCTCGATCACACGGGGATAAATGCGGTTCCCAAATTGCTCGATGCTGATGGCTTGGGTAGGGCAGGCGCGCGCCGCCGCAAAAACGATTGCAGCCGGGGCATCCCCGACGACATCGTCGTCGGTGTACGCCTTGGCGGTATCTGCGTCGATCATGAACACCCCGGTCGCGATCGAGGCACACCGTCCGTACCCGACACAGCGCGCAGGGTCGATCGTCACGCGCAAGTTGTTTGGCATCTCAGGGTCCTTTCAACAGCGGAGACATCCCGCCAACTGCAACGTCTACCATAGTTGCGGGTCTCCGTCGCGATGTATTGAGCGTCAACACGAATCACGCAGCCAGTGGGACGCGGGTTCCAGCGCAGGGCTATGTCAAAGTCGTCTGATGTTGTTGTCCAGAAGCGTTACGTCCGCGCGAACACGTTCTCGACAGTCATCCCGAGCGCCAGTCGAGGGAT
>QEUZ01000030.1 GCA_003577355.1 Chloroflexota bacterium
AATGTACGGCGCCGTTGTCGGTGGGTTCATCGGGGTATGGATCGGCTGCTGGCGCTACAACGTGCCATTCCGCAAGACGATTGATGCAGTCGCTCCGGGGTTGGCGCTGGCGCAAGGCATCGGGCGCTTTGGCTGCATCGTCAACGGCGACGCCTGGGGTGCGCCAACGAGCTCCCCGTTCGCCTTCATCTACACCAACCCGGACTCGTACATTCCGAACCGGCTGCTCGGCGTGCCGACCCACCCGTACCCGGTCTACGACATGGCGCTCAACTTCGCGCTGTTCGGCCTGTTGCTCTACCTGCGGCGCAAGCCGCTGCCGGATGGCGTGCTCTTTGCGATCTTCGTCGTCGCCTATGGGGTCGTGCGTTTCTTCCTCTCCTTTGTGCGCGAGCAAGAAGTCTGGTTCTGGGGGCTACAGCAAGCGCAGGTGGTGGCGCTCGTGCTCGTCGTCGTGGCGCTGGCCGCGCTGGCATATTTGCTGAGGAACGACAACCTCACCCCACACCCGCCGACTTCCAAGAGGAAAGCGGTGCTCGTCGAGCTGCCAAAGGGATAGGCTGATCGACACTGCTTGGTTGGTTGCGATGCCGGCGTGGCGACTGGTTTGGAGCGGCAAAGTGGCCGCATCGCGATTACGGCGCCTCCTCGGGCGGTTCCGCACCACCCTCGGCTTCCGCGCTGCTTGGCTCCGGCGCTGCGACCAGCTCGCGCCGCAAGACTTTTCCGGTGGCCGACTTCGGCAGGCTTTCACGGAACTCAAACTGACGGGGCGCCTTGAACTTCGCCAGCCGCTCGTTGCAGAACGCGAGCAGCTCACGCCGGTCCAGCGTCTCGCCAGGTTTCACGACGATATACGCCTTGGCGATTTGTCCACCGCTCGGATGCGGGACCCCGACCACGGCGGCATCCTGCACCTTGGGATGCGCGTACAGCACCTCTTCGACCTCACGGGGGTAGATGTTCTCGCCCGCGGTGATGATGACGTCCTTGAGCCGGTCGACGATGCGGAAGAAGCCATCCTCGTCCATGACCGCAACGTCGCCGGTGTAGAGCCAGCCATCCGCCGACAATACGGCAGCCGTCTCGTCTGGACGATGCCAGTAGCCCTGCATCACCTGCGGACCACGGATCGCTAGCTCCCCGCGCTCGCCAACCGGAACGGGCTCGCGTGTTTCGACATCGACAATACGCGCCTCTGTGTCCGGCAGCGGCAGGCCAATCGTGCCGTTGCGGGCGCGGCCATCCAGCGGGTTCGCGTGGGTCACCGGCGACGCCTCGGACAACCCATACCCTTCAACCAGCCGGCCGCCGGTCACTGCTTCGAACTGCTCCTGGACCTGTAACGGCAAGGGTGCGCCCCCGCTGATGCAGTAGCGGATCGAGCGCAACGCCGCTTGCCGCTTCGGGTTGTTCTCCGCCGCGCGGATGATCGCCGAATAGAGGGTCGGCACGCCCGGCAACAGCGTCGGGCGATGCTCCTCGACCGTGCGCATCACATCGGCCAGGTCAAAACGCGGCACAAGGACCGATGTTGCGGCCAGATAGACCCCCAGGTGCAAGCTGAGTGAAACCCCATACGCATGGAAGAAGGGCATGATCCCGAGGATCACCTCGCCGGCTTCCTGCGCTTCGGTCACCCAGGCGCGACACTGCAGCATGTTGGCAACCAGGTTGCGGTGGGTCAGGACCGCGGCCTTCGGAAGCCCAGTGGTGCCGCCGGTGTACTGGAACGCAGCGATGTCCGCCGGTTGGCGCGCAACCTGTGGGTCGGCGGCGTCCCCACCGGAGATGAACCGGCGGAACTGGACGACGCCGCGCTCAGGTTCATGGGGGACACGCACCAGATCGTTGCGGTACTTGAGCGGAAAGAGCAGCCGCTTGACTGGTGGCAGGTAATCCTGCGCACCAGTCACGATCGCCAGGTCAACCTCGCCCCGCTCGACGATTGGGCGCACCTTCTCCCACATCCGGTCGAGCACAACAATGATCCGCGCGCCCGAGTCCTCGGCGAGCAGTGCGATCTCGCGCTCCACCAGCAGCGGCGAGAGTGCTGCCACCACGCCACCAGCCTTCAGAATGCCGAAATGCGCGATCACGTACTGCGGCACGTTCGGCAGCACCACCAGCACGCGGTCGCCGGGCTGCAGGCCGTGCTCGATCAGCCGGTTCGCGAAGCGCGAGGACAATACGTCAAGCTCGCGGTAGTCGATGCTGCGCCCGTAGTAGACCACCGCAGGATGCGCAGGGTGGCGCCGCGCAGTCTCTCGCAGGAGGTCGGGGATGGTGGTCTCTGGATAGGTGAGCGTTGCCGGTGTCCCAGCGGCGTAGTGCCGCAACCAGGGGCGCTCGTCGCGGTCGAGCTGGGTCGTGGCTTGACGGTCGCTCGTGCTGTGCGCTTCCATGCGTCGCTCCGATCGCCGAGTCGCCTTTCGCACCTTGCGGGGAAATACAGGCAGTACTGTTCCACAATTGTACTGTTACCCGGCGCTTCGGGTTGCATTGCGCAGAGACACGCCCCTCATGTTCGTTACAGCAACTGTTCAACGCGGCTGTTTCGCAGCGATGCCGCGCATCCTTGGCGGCTCCTCGCGCACACCCGCCCGAAAGTGGTGCTACACTGCGCCCCTCACGACATGTCGCGGGACAGGTACGGATGAAAGGAGCGAGTCGTGCACGAAGTGTTCCCAGTTCTGGCCGGTGTGCTGGTCGGGCTGGTGCTGTTGCGGGTTCACAGTCCGCGCATGAAAACGCTAGCCTTCGTTGCCCTCAGCGTGGCCCTCGGTGTCACCGCAACCGTCATCAGCGGTGAATATGTCATCGGCTGGGAGTTTGTGCTGATCGACATCCCGGTCGTCATGCTATCAGCGGCAGCGGTGGTCGTGCTCGCGCCGCGCGCACGTACGTGGGCGACCGCGCGCCGGTTGGCCAGGTAACAGACGCCGAGCATCCGGACGGCTATCGTCGTCGGGCGCCGCCCGGATGCTTCCGCATCATTCATAGCTCGTCTCCGGGCCACAACGGCTCGCTCGCGTCGAACCCCAGCGGACCCGACCAGGAATTGCGCCCGGCGACACTCGCCAGCGGCTTGCGTTCCGGCACACCAAACCGGCCCGTAGGGTAGCCCATCGGGACACAGGCCACCTGCACCCAGCCTTCGTCCTCGGGTACTCCGAGCAGCCGGTCGACATCCTTGCGTGGGTTGAGCACCGTCGTGAGCGTGCTGCCGACCCCTTCGGCGCGCGCCGCAAGCATCGCGCTCCAGATGGCGGGGAAGATGCTGCTGCCAGTGTTCCCCTCCGGCGCGTAGGCGAACAGGAACAACGGGATCGATTCCCAATGCAGCGCCTGGTGTCGAACCGACCGGAACAGGCGCTCGAGCGCGCGGCTTTCCGGCGAGTCCGGGTCGTTGGCTGCCGCTCGGGCCGCTTCGGCGTAGGTGGAATCCAGCACCGCGCCAATCTGCTCGCGATAGATCGGCCCGAGCACTTTGGCAATCTGCGGGTCGTCCACCAGGATAAAGTGCCAGTTCTGCATGTTCCGGCCACTGGGGGCGAAGCGTGCTGCATCCAGGATACGCGCCTGAACGTCAAGCGGAACCGGGTCCGGCTTCAATCGCCGCATCGAACGCGTGGTGTAGAGCGCCTCACGCAGGTCCATCCCGATCGACCCTTTCCGCACATCAGCGAACTGCCTGACAAACCTGTCCTGATGGAACAGTACCGTACTGTACCGGAATCCAACGCGGCCATACCCTCCGGCGGATGCGCATACTCGCCCGGCTGGCTATAACTTGTTGCAACGCCGTCGGGCCGCTGGGACCCGCCCGACAGCAGGCAGGGAGGAGTCGCTCGTTGGAGCGCCTACGCACGTTTGACCCAGCAGTGATCGACGCGGTGCAACGCGAGCGTGAGATCGAGCTAACCACCTGGGGGCGCACGAGCGGCAGACCCTCGCGCAAGATCCTCTGGGCGTATACGGACGGCACAACGATTTTCGTCCGCTCCGGCGGCGGCCTCGTGCGCGATTGGACACGCAATGCGCTGGCGCGTGGAGCCGGCATCCTGCACGCCGGCGGCTACGATGTGCCGGTACGGATACAGCACGTCGCTGACCTCGCCCAAGCGCGGGCGGCCGGCGAGCTGGCGCGGGCCAAGTATGGGGCGACCATTCGGGTCACTGCGGGGGATGAAGCGCCCACCCCCGGCGAAACCGCGACATTCGCTCTGACACCGGGAGGGGACGATGATGCTGCGTAGGACGGGTGATAACGAGAAGCTCCCGCGCATTCTGATCCTTGGTGGCGGGTTCGCCGGCGTCTACACTGCCTACCGCCTGCAGAAGGAACTGAAGCGCGCGAAGGTCAAGGCACGCATCGGCATCGTCAACCGCGAGAACTTCTTCGTCTTTTACCCAATGCTGCCGGAGATCATTTCCGGTGGCATCGGGACCGAGCACATTCTCAACCCGATCCGGTATGTCGCCAAGCACTCCACCCTGTTCACCGGCGAAGTGTCGGCGATCGACCTTGAACGGCAGGCGGTCGAGATCCGCCACGGGCTCTACGGCCATCGCCAGGAGCCACGCACGCTTTACTACGACCACCTGGTAATCGCGCTGGGCGGCATCCCTGGCGCACTCGAGGTTCCGGGATTGGACGAACACGCGTTCAACGTCCAGCGCCTGAGCAACGCCTTCGCCCTGCGCAACCATTTGATCGACACGCTGGAGCAGGCCAACGCCCTGAGCGACCGCGACGCGCGCCGCAAGCTCCTGACCTATGTCGTTATCGGCGGCGGGCCGAGCGGGGTTGAAGTTGTCGGCGAGCTGGAGAACCTCGTCAACGATGCCATCCAGTACTACAGCACAATCCGCCACGAAGATGTGCAGATCATCATGGTGCATGGCGGCGATCGGCTGCTTGAGATCCTGCCGGCAAACTTGGGGCATTACACCGCAGAGAACCTCTCCAAGCGCGGTGTGCAGCTCATCTTCAACCGGCGAGTGACCGAGGTCGACCGGAACGGCGCGACGCTCAGTGACGGCACGCGTATCGAAGCGGCCACGGTTGTTGCATCGCTCGGTTTGGCGGTGAACCCATTGGTTGTTGGACTGCCGCTCCCCCACGACCGCAAGGGGGCGGTGATCGTGCACGACACACTGCTGGCCGGCGACTATCCCAATATCTGGGCCATCGGCGACAACGCCAGCGTCCAGGACCCGCACACTGGCAAGCCGTACCCACCAACGGCACAGCACGCCGTGCGCCAGGCGCAGGTCGTGGCTTACAACATCGCTGCGTCGCTCGCCGGCCGCACACTTAAGCCGATCGACTACAAGACGAAGGGACGCATGGTCCCGCTCGGCGGGCACAGCGCGGTCGCCCAGATCTACGGCTACACCATCTCCGGCTTCCCAGCCTGGTGGCTCTGGCGCACCTATTACCTCTACCTGCTGCCACGTTGGGAGAAGCGCCTGCGGGTCATGTTCGACTGGACACTCGACCTCATCTTCCCGCCACCGCTCGTCCAGCTCAAAGTCGGCCAGCCAGTGCCGATGGGGGATGATGTGTAGGGTCGAGTGATGAGTGGTTCGTAGTTCGTGATTGGAGAACGTTCCGAAACTCTCTCGTCACCAATCACTACACACTCTTCACCGCGATTGACGCAACATGATCGTCGGGCGGCGTGGCTTCTTCACCGCTTCGATTGAGAGGCGCACGGCGGTTTGCTGGGCGGCGTCATGGAATGCCTTGCCCACTACAGAATCGGGGTGGCTCACGACGATTGGGTGGCCAATGTCACCCCCCTGGCGGATGGTCGTGTCCAGCGGCACGCGGCCAAGCAGCGGCACGTCGTAGCGCTCGGCAGTGCGCTCGCCACCGCCGAAACCGAAAATCTCGGTGCGTTCACCGCATTGGGGGCAGACGAAATACGACATATTCTCGACAATACCGAGGATTGTCGTCTTCACCTCCTGGAACATCTGGATGCCCTTGACTGCATCGGCCAGGGCGACATCCTGCGGGGTGGTGACGATGATCGCGCCGGCCAGTGGGATCTTCTGCACCAGCGTGAGCTGCACGTCGCCGGTGCCGGGCGGGAGGTCGATGATCAGGTAATCCAGCTCGCCCCAGGCGACTTCGTTGAGGAACTGGTTGATCAATTGGGCCACCAACGGACCGCGCCAGATCAGGGCACGGTCGGGGTCCAACAGAAACCCGATCGACATCAGCTTGACGCCGAACGCCTCCAACGGGACGATCTTGTTCTCCTGCATCAGTGGCCGGGCGTTCGTGCCCATCATCAATGGGATACTCGGGCCGTAGACATCGGCGTCGAGCAGCCCGACTTTCGCGCCGGACTGCGCCAGGGCGACCGCGATGTTCACCGCAACGGTCGACTTGCCGACCCCGCCTTTGCCGGAGGCGACAGCGATCGCGTTCTTCACGCCAGGGATGGGCTGCTTGTCCGGCATGCCGCCACCGCTGGCACGGACCCGCGATGAAAACGTGACGTTGACCGTCTCAACACCCGGCACAGCGAGCGCTGCGGCACGCACATCATCTTCAATGACCCCTTTCAGCGGGCAGGCCGGGGTCGTCAGCTCGACGTGGATCGCGACCGTGCTACCGTCGATCGAGACATCCTTGATCATGCCCAGGTCGACCAAGCTGCGCCCGAGGTCGGGGTCCTGTACGGGCCGCAAGGCCTCGATAATCTCTTCGTTTGTGATTGCCGCAATCGACATCGCTCGTGTCCTGCCTCTTGTATGTCCGCCCCCGCATCCCCGTGGCCACATGCGTGGCCAACCAGCATGATGCAGCCAGTGCTAGTTTGCCGCAACCAGGCAACTTTCTCAACCTTTCGGTTGCATAAGTAGGCTCCGGGCTATCGTGCGTTTTGCGATTGGGAATGCTGCCATCTCCAGCGTCGGCGTGCATGCGGCCAGGCGCCAGCCACTCGCGGTACACTCGCGTCCATGGGGGTACGGACGGACGCCGGACGGACGCCAGCGGGTCACGGGAACGCGATCCGGTCGCCGGGCGCGAGGATCGCCGCCGCCTGTGCGCGCCTGCCGGCCTGGGCGCCGTTGCTGGGTGTTGGCGCGTTCTACGTGCTGCTGACGCTCGTCGTCGTCCAGCGCGGCTTTCTGGAATACAACGCCGATGGCTACACCCGCATTATCCGCGGCTACGAATGGCTGCAACAACCGCGCTGGGAGGTCGGTGTCTGGCTTCCGGGCCAGACATGGCTGTTCGGCGTCGCGTTATGGCTGCACGATTCGGTGCGGACAACCCCGCGTGTCGTCAACCTGCTGCTTTCGCTGGTGACGCTCGTTGCCCTGTACCAGATCGGCGCGACCTTCGCGGGCCGGGTCGCCGGGCTTGTGGCAGCCGGTATCGCTGCCTGTTTCCCGTGGGTCGTCTGGTTCGGGGTCAGCGGCATGTCGGAGCCACTCTTCCACGCCATGCTGACACTGGGGTTGCTCGGATTCGCGCGCTGGTGCGCCGGGGGCGGCGGGCGCGCGCTCCTGCTGTACGCGGGTGGGTTGACGCTAGCGACCACGGTGCGCTACGAGGGCTGGTTCTACGCCGCCGTCGCCGGCCCACTGCTGCTGGCGCTCGCCTGGCGCAGTGGCCGGCTGCGACCAGTCGTTGCCGTCTCAGCCGCCACACCCCTACTCTTCCCGGCACTCTGGGTGCAACAGTGGTGGCAACAATTCGGCGAACCGTTCGGCTTTGCGAGCGAGACGGCGGAGATCAAGGCGGCGCTCGATGCTGAGAATGCCGGCGCCGGCCTGGTGCGCCGCTTGACGGTCTACCCGGAGGAGACGGCACGCCTCGCCCCCTGGCTAGCGTTGCTCTGCCTTGCGGCGGTCGTCTACGCGCTCTACCGCCGCGTGCCCTGGTGGCCGTATATCGCGCTAGTCGGCGGACAGGCGGCACTGTTGGTCGCCGTCAGCGCTGGTTACTCCAACCTTGGGCCTGGGGCGGAACGGTACCTCCTCTCGAACTTCATCCTATGCTTCCCGATTCTCGGCGCGGCGCTCGTACTTCTGCCGCGCCGCCCGCTCCACGTGGCCGGCGGCCTTGCCCTGCTCGTGGTGCTGACCCGCCTCCTGCCGACACTACTCGACCCACCGACGACCTACCCCGATGCCGATGTGCGCGCTGCTGCCGAACGTTCGGCCGATTGGCTGGCACGCTACGACGCGCCACTGCCCGACCCGCTCATCCCCGTGCTGCTGCCCGCCGCGCCGGCTGAGGGCTTCAACGCCAGCTACGCCTTCCGCATCCTCTCCCACCACCCCGATGACTGGTTCTTCACCAGCGACCCGCATCTTTTTGCAGCGTTGACAACCAGCGGACGCGCGCCATTCTGGGTGCTCGATACATCCACTGACTCCTCCGCCCCACCTGCGGCGCACAGCGAACAGGTCGGGCGCTTCCTCCTCGGCGTCCCTCTGGGTCAGGAGGCGGTGCAAACTTCCGCCGCCTCGTCGCCCTAACGGAGCCGGGATGTATCAGCCAGGCTATCGTTCCGCCCGTCGCCGCCTGGCCCACTGGCGCTGGTTCGAGCACCTTCGCGCGCTACTCCACGTCGTGGCTGCTCTTGCCCTGCTCGGTACGCTGCTGGTTTCCAGCTTCGCCGAAGCGTATTTCAGCCGTGGGGTCGCGAGTGGCGTCACCTACGAACCCCTGCCCTTCACCAACGGTAACCCAATGGGGGTCAATACCTTCCTGAACGAAGAACCCGACCCCGCAGTGGTTGAGCGGTCGTTGCAGATGATCGCGGAAGGCGGCTTTGGCTACGTGCGCCAGATTTTCGGCTGGTACGAGATCGAACCGCAGCCCGATACGTTCATCGACGCCAACGGGGTCTCTACCTGGGAGAAGTACGACCGCATCGTTGACCTGGCCGTCGCCAACGGGCTACAGCTCATTGTGCGGTTGGAGAAACCGCCGCGCTGGGCACGGGCCGGGGCGGCCAACCCGGAGATCGACGGGCCGCCTGACCGCCTCCAAGATTATGTCGATTTTGTCGAAATGGTCGTGGCGCGCTATGCAGGGCGGGTGACCTATTTCCAGATCTGGAACGAACCCAACCTGGCCGGCGAGTGGGGCGGTGAAGCGATCGACCCACGCGGCTATGTCGACTTGTTGCAGGCCGGGTATGGCGCCGTCAAGCGGGCCAACCCGGATGCGGTTGTCCTACTCGCCGGGCTGGCCCCCACCGAAGAGCTCGGGCCGGACAACCTCAGCGACCTGCTCTTTCTGGAGCGGGTCTACGAGGCCGGCGGCGCGGACTACTTTGACATCGCCACCGTCATGGTCTATGGCTATGGCTACAGCCCGTTCGACCGGCGCGTCTCATTCGCGCGCAACAACTTCTCTCGCCCGATCCAGACCCGCGAGATCATGGTGCGCCACGGGGACGCCGGCACGCCAATCTGGGCAGTGGAGTATGGCTGGGTCTCGCTACCCGAGGGCTGGACGGGGCGGCCCTCCCCCTGGGGCGCCTCGGTTAGCCCCGATACCCAGGCGCGCTACCTGGTCGAAGGTTTCGCCCGCGCGCAGCAAGAATGGCCCTGGATGGGGGTCATGGCAGTCTGGGCCTTCCGCTTCGTCCGCCCGCCTGATGACCCAGCCGAGCGAGACAACCCAACGCGCGGCTTCGCGATCGTCGAGCACGACTTCACGCCCCGTCCTGCCTACACCGCTCTGGCCCGGGTCGCGCCAACCCTCCAACGTGACTTCCCCGGCTCATACCAGCTCAGTGCCGAGCAACAGACCTGGCTGGCGCGAGGCGAGCCACTCGATATCTTCCTGTACGGTGAACGGCTCGATGTGCTGGTCTTCGGCGATGGCGCGCTTCACGTCAGCGTCGATGGCGGCGCACCGGCCACCAAGCGCATTGCTACTGACGCCTGGCGCCTGCTCACCGTCGCCGAGGGGCTGGACAACGGCCCGCATGTTGTGCGACTGCGCCTCGGCGCCGTCGAGGGGCGGCAACTGCCAGCCATCGATGGCTATGTCGTCTCACGCAACCCGCTGCATACGTGGGTCTATCCATGGGTCAACGCTGCGCTGTTCCTCGCGCTATTACTCGTTCTCGCATCAGCGCTGTGGACGCTGGTTGACCTGCGCGGTATCCGCGCACTGCGCGCCCGCCCAGCGTTCCCTGCCCGCCACGCCTACCCACAGCCCGCCATGTACCATTCTCGCCGGGAGGGCCGGACGTGACCGACACGCGCGCCGATCAACACGACACATCGCACCCGCAGCTCGTTGCGCTGCTGCGTGAGGAGATTGCTACCCAGGGACGGATCACCTTCGCCCGGTTCATGGAGATCGCGCTGTACCACCCAGAGTACGGCTACTACACCGCCCCAACCGTGCGAGCCGGCATCGAAGGGGACTTCCTGACCGCGCCGGAAACGGACCCCATCTTCGGGCACGCACTCGCGCGCCAGGTGGCCGAGTGTTGGCGCCGCCTGGGCCAGCCCAGCACCTTCACCATCCGCGAGTCCGGCGCAGGGCGTGGCACGCTGGCGGGCCAGATCGTTGCCGGCCTGCAGGCCGAAGTGCCCGAAATGCTGCCGACACTGCGCTACGAGCTCGACGACGTCAACCCCGACCGCCTCGCCGAGGCCCGCGCCGCGCTCTCCAGTGCCGCGCCGCAGGTCTCGGTCGGCGCCGCTGGCAAGCAGCCCTGCAGCGGCGTCATCCTGGCCAATGAGCTGCTCGACGCCCTGCCGTTCCACCGGCTTGTCTGGACAGGCGGGCAGCTGCTCGAACGCTGGGTTTCCTGGCGCGACGGCTGGTTCGCCGATGAACTGGGCACGCTCTCCGACCCATGCCTCGCCGAGCCGCTGGACGGGCTGCCGCTCATCGAAGGTCAGGCGCTTGAAGTATCCCTGGCCGCCAAGCGCTGGGCTGCGACGCTCGGCACACGCGTGACGCGCGGCTACGTCCTCCTGATCGACTACGGCTACCCGCGTGAGGAGCTCTACGCCCCAAGCCGCGCAAGCGGGACGCTCAAGACCTATCACCAGCACCTCGTTGCCGAAGAGCCGTACCGGCACATCGGCCACCAGGACATCACCGCCCACGTCGATTTCAGCCTGGTCATCGCTGCCGCAACTGCTGCCGGGCTGGACCTGTTGGGACTCACCACCCAGGCGTACTTCTTCGCAGGGTTGGGAATCGAAGAGCTGCTGCTGGCGCTGCAATCCACCGGTGACCCGTATCGCTATGTCAACGCCCGTGAGGCCGTCATGCACCTGCTCGACCCTCGTGGCCTGGGCCGCTTCCGCGTGCTGCTCCTTGCCAAGGATGCGCCAGTAGCGCCGCCGTTGCGCGGGCTGACCTTCACCCTGCGCTGAGCCTCGCCCCTCTTGCCGCGCGGCTGACCCCGCTGTAGTCTGCACGCGGCTGGGGAGCCGGGTGCAGCGCGGAGTGGGACAGCGCCATGGCCATGACCGCCGGGCAGCGGGTGGCGCAGGTGACGGAGCGAGCCCGTGGACTCTTCTACGGGTGGTGGATCGTTGCCGGCGGGGTCGGCATCCAGATCATCATTGCCGCAGCCTTGAACCAGTCCTACGGCGCCTATGTCGTCGTGCTCCAGCAGCAGTTCGGCTGGAACAAGACCGCCTTCTCGGCAGCGTATGCCATTCAACAAATGGAAAGCGGTCTGCTCGGCCCGCTCCAGGGCTGGCTGCTCGACCGGTTTGGTCCGCGCCGGGTAATGCGCGTTGGGATCGTCCTGCTCGGGAGTGGCTTCATCTTCTTCAGCACGATCGATTCCCTGCTCGGCTTTTACGTCGCCTTCCTGATCCTGGCAGTTGGCTCCGGGCTGGCCGGGTTCATGTCAATTACAACGACCATCGTCAACTGGTTCGAACGGCGGCGGGCCACGGCCCTCGGCATCATGCAGACCGGCGGCGCCATTGGAGGGTTGAGCGTGCCGCTGGTGGCGTTTTCCCTGACGGAGTTCGGCTGGCGCGCGACGGCGTTCGCCTCGGGCCTGCTGATCGTTGCCGTAGGGTTGCCGCTCACCGGGTTGTTCCGCCACCGGCCGGAGGAGCATGGCTACCTGCCGGATGGCGCGGCTCCGGGGGAGATCCAGGCTCGCGCCGTCACATCTGTCAGCGACCCACACCGCACCCACGTCGACTTCACCGCCCGCGAGGCGTTACGCACCCCAACGTTCTGGTTTCTCTCGATGGGCCACGCATGCGCAATGTTCGTCGTGGCCGGGGTGCAGGTGCACCTCATCGCAGCGTTGACTGAGGACTATGGCTTCAGCCTGGGCCAGGCAGCCGGCGTCGTTTCACTGATGACGGCGACGATGCTGGTTGGCCAGCTTTCCGGCGGCTTCATCGGCGACCGCTTCAGCAAGCGCTGGATCGCCACCATCGCGACCGGCGGGCATGTCGTCGCCATGCTGACGCTGGCGCTCGGTTTCGGCGCATTGCTGATCATCGGGGCTGCCATGCTCCAAGGGCTTTCCCACGGGGTGCGCGGGGTGCAGATGATGCCGATGCGGGCGGACTACTTTGGTCGCAGCGCGTTCGCGACGATCGCCGGGTTCTCGTCGCTGGTGATGATCTGGGGGCTGATGGCCGGCCCGCTGGCGGCAGGGTTGCTGGCCGACCGCTTCGGAGACTACCACTGGTCGTTCCTGATGCTGGCCGCAATTGGGGCAGCCGGTGTGGTGTTCTTCGCGTTCAGCCGCAAACCTGCTGCCCCACAGCGCATCGGAGGCGTACACTCGGCCTGATAACCACGCTGTCTCGACGCATACCTGCTGACGACTGCCAGGGGGACCCGCGAACACCTGCGCGACTCCCCAATCCCACGGCCAGCAGCGAAGGCGCAACGGTGGGAGTGGCTGGACTGCAGGAAACTACGGCTGTTATTGATGCGAGGTTGACGCTGCCCAGTGGGCGGGCCATCGGCTGGGCCGAATATGGCGACCCCGCCGGCTATCCCGTGCTCTACCTCCACGGCTGGCCGGGTTCGCGCCACCAGGGGGCGCGCCTGGATATGGCCGGCTGGGTCGCCGGCGCGCGGGTGATCGCGCCGGAACGTCCCGGCTACGGCCTTTCGGACTTCGCACCCGGCTGGAGCATGCTGGACTGGGCCAGCGACCTGCGCGACCTCGCCGAAGTTCACCAACTGGAGCGCTTCGCGATCCTCGGAACCTCGGGCGGTGGGCCATATGCGCTGGCATGCGCCGCAACGTTGCCCCAGCAGGTGAGCGCCGTCGCCCTGGCAAGCAGCGTCGGCCCGTTCGATGCACCAGGGTTGGAGCGCACCATCGCGACCTGGCGCCGGTTGCTTGCGCGCGGGATGCTGCGCGCCCGTTTGCCGCTGCGCCTGCTGCTTTGGAGTATGGCGCGGCGCGTGGAAACCGACCCCGATGCGTTCCTCGAATGGTCTGCCCAGGGGCTACCACCGGTAGACCGTGAGATTGTCTCCCAGCCGGACTACCGCGATATCGCCCGGCGCGACATCACCACGGCGCTGGCCGATGGCGGGCGCGCCGCGACACAGGACGCACAGGTGCTCACCAGCCGCTGGGGGTTCCGACTCGCCGACATCCAGACGCCGGTCCACCTTTGGTACGGCGGGCTCGACCCGATCGTGCCGCCGCTGATGGGGCGCCACCTGGCAGACGCGCTGCCGCACGCCACCGCACGCTATCTGCCAAACGAGGGGCACTACCTGATGGTCCCACGGGCCGTGGAGATCCTGCGCACGGTCGTCACAGCGGGGTAGCGCGAGCCCGCGGAGCCGCCAGCACGACGTGGCTACAGGCTGCTCTGGATCGCCTGGATCCCTTCGGTCAAGGCGGCCAAATCTTCCTCAGTGGTGAAGAAGCCAACCGAAACCCGCGCTGCATCCGGGTTATTGATGTACTTGTGGACAAAGCGGATCGTGACATTGTGCTCGGCTGCCAGGCGCGCGGTGAGATCCGGCCCACTGATGCCAGCGACATTGAAGGCAAGCAACCCAGCCAGTGCCTCGCGCGGGGTGACAACGCTAACGCCCGGCAAACGGCTCAGCTCGGCGTGGGCATAGCGCGCCATGTCGCTGATGCGAGCGCTGGTCCAGTCCATGCCGAGGTCCTCGCTGATCCAGCGGGTCGCTGCCTTCTGGCCTTCCATCAACACCAGGCTTCTCCCGGCAGTGTCGAAGCGGGCCGCCCCGAAAGCAGGCGCGACGGACCCTCCGTAGTAATCGAGCGACTCGCGGATCGTGCCGCCGGAGAAGAACGTCTGCTCGAACTCGCCGACGCGGTCGGCACGCACGTAGAGCGCGCCAGTGCCGTCCGGCCCACACATCCACTTCTGCCCAGAACCGGCATAGACATCGACCCCAATGTCGTGCAGATCGAGTTGGAGTGCTCCGTACGATTGCGCTGCATCGGCGACGACGATGACATCGTGGGCGTGGGCCATGGCGCAGATCTCCTTCAGCGGGAGGCAGGCGCCAGTCGTGTACGAGACGTGCGACAGGACGATCATGCGCGTGCGCGGCGTGAGCGCCCGCTCGAAGGCTGCGACGATGTCGGCTGGGTCGCCGCCGCCCAGGCCAAGATCGACCACCCGCACCCGCAGCCCGAAGCGCCGTTTGGCAACGAACGACGGGACCAGGCCGCCGGGGTGTTCGATGTTTGTCAGTAACAGCTCATCGCCGGGCTGCCAGCGGTAGCCGAGGATGGCGGACATCATGCCATCTGTCGTGCTGGCGGTGATCGCAATTTCCGCGGGATCGGCGCCAACTGCCCGCGCGATGACTCCACGCAGCTCGTTCCGCGTTTCGATCAACCGAGGGAAGTGTTCGGCTCCAATGCGGTCACGGGTCAGGTCCCGCTGCAGCTCCGCGTGCATTGCCTCGAACGCAATAGTCGGCAATGGCCCGCAGGTGCCGGTATTCAAGTACACGGTATCGCTGACACCCGGCAGCATCGCGCGCACTGCATTGATATCCGCCACGTACGTCTCCTCCCCCATCACCCATCCAACATCGGCGCGAACGATACCCGACGCGCGGCGGTTGCGCTCATCCGAGCGCCATGTGTAGCAAGTAGAGCGCGATCAGCGCGACCGCGAGCGCCGGAAGGGTCGCAATGACGCCTAACCGCAAGTAGGTGCGCGCCGAAACGGCCAACCCCTCACGGCGGATCTCTGTGAGCCAGATCAACGTCGCCAGCGACCCAACGACCGAGAAGTTCGGGCCAATGTCAGCGCCGAGCATCGAGCCAACGATCAGCAGCTCGCTCGCACCGGACCGCTCCAACGGTGGGATTACCGCCAGCGCCATCGTCCAGTTGTTGACCACGTTTGTGCCCAGTGCGGTCCCAAACGCCACACCGAACAGCCCGATTAGTTCGCCAACGCTGGTCGCGCGGGTGACAGCACGCCCTAAGGCATCGAGCAGGCCAGCGCCATCGGCTGCAGCAACGACGATCGCCAGCCCGATCACGAAGGCGTAGAGCGACGGCGGCTGGACACGCCAGAGATCGGCCGCCGTAACCTTGCCCCCGACGATGCCCACGAGCGCGAGGGCTGCTCCTCCGGCGAGGGTGACCCAATACGGCGCGAGCCCGACGCCTGCAGAACCGATGTACCCCAAAGCCACCAGGCCCAGCCCAATGGCAATCGACCGCTCTGCACGGGTCAGCGGCGCGGTAGCCTTCGCCAGAAGGGGCGTTGGGTCGAACCGGCGCGGCAGGTCCGCCCGGAAGAGCATATGGAAGATGGCGGCATTCACCACCACGGCCAGCACGGTCGGTAGCGCCAGTAACGCCACATGGCGCTGGAAGGCGATGTCGAAGCGCTCGGCGTAGAGCAGGTTGATCGGGTTGGAGACGGGCAGCAGGCTGGAAGCGGTATCGGCCACGAAGGTGCAAGCGAACAGGTAGGGCAACGGCGGCAGGCGCAGCGTGCGGCAGGCCACCAACACAACCGGCGTCACCAGCACGACTGTCGCGTCGTTCGACAATAGCGCCGTCGTCAGCGTGCCGAAGGCGAACACAGCCGCCAGCAGACGGCGGCCATCGCCACCGGCGGCCCGCACACTCAGCAGCGCAGCCCGCTCGAACAGGCCGGCGCGCCCAGCTGCCAGCGTCAGCCAAAACAACCCCACCAGAAAGACGAGCACCCCGCTCAAGTCCGCCAGGGTAGCGAGCGCCTCGCGTGGCGTGATGCGCAGCGTTGCAACCATCAGCGCCCCGCCGGTGACGGCCCAGACCCCTTCGCTGATCCCCCGCGGCCGGGTCAGCACGGCCAGGATCGTTGCGACTGCGATCGCCGCAGTCAGCAGGGTCGCTGCATTCACCGCTGCACACAGCGGGCAACCGCAGCCGAATGCGTGAGCCGCCACATGGCGCTCACCCCCCAGCCGCCTCGGCCATCTCGCGCTCCTCGACCTGACGCACTGCGTCTTCCAGGCGCAACGAGATCACCCGCGACACGCTATCTTCCCCCATCGTCACGCCGTAGAGGGTATCCGCCCCCTCAATCGTCCCTCGGTTGTGGGTGATGACGATGAACTGTGTTGAGCCAGATAGGTCGCGCAGCTCATCGCGGAAGCGCAGCACGTTGGACTCGTCCAGCGCAGCATCGACTTCATCCAGCAAGCAGAACGGGCTGGGGTTGACCCGCTGGATCGCGAGGAGCAGCGCCACAGCGGTCAGCGCGCGTTCTCCACCGGAAAGCGCCGCGAGTCCGCTGATCCGCTTGCCGGGCGGCTGCGCGATGATGTCGATGCTCGTTGTGCCGTCATCGCCGGTATGCAGGGCAAGCCGCGCCGTGCCACCGCCGAATAGCCGCACGAACGTGCGCTCGAATGCTGCGCCGACCTCCCGAAACGTCGCATCGAAGCGCTCTGCCATCTTGCCGTGCAACTGCGCCAGCACGCTGCGCAGCCCGGCGGCAGCTTCTTCGACATCGCGCAACTGCTCGCTGAGGTGCGCCAGCCTGGCCGCTTCCGCCTCGTACTGCTCCAGCACATCATCACCGACGACCGCCATGCGGCGCAATCGCTCGCGCAGGCGCTGCACTTCCGCTTCCGTGGCCGCCGGGTCGGTGGCAGCGGCATCGCCGGATGCGTCGTCGTGCAACGCATCCGGGTCGTCGAGATCCAAGTCGTTGCGGATGCGTTCAGCCAGGAAGACCTGTTCATCCTGGGCACGGGCCAGGCCGAGCGACGCGCGGTCCCGTTCGCGCTCAGCGTCGCGCACGCGGGCGGTCGCATCGTCCAGCGCGCGTTCACCTGCTGCAACGCGCAAGGCAACGTCGGCGCGCTCCTGTTCGAGCGGTGGGAGCCCGGCGCGGGCACTCTCGATCGCGTCGGCCTGTAGGGCGATCGCGTCGAGGACATCGCCAAGTTCCCGTCGTGCTGCTGCAAGGGTTGCCTCAATGTGTGCGATTTCGGCGGCCCGCGCTGCCTGCGCGCGTTCCGCGGAAGCGCCACGAGCGCGGGCGCGTGCAAGCGCCTGGGCTGCGCTGCTGGAGCGTTCACGCAACCCAGCGATCTCCGCGCGGAGCGTAGCGCTCCCCGCAGGATCGACCGGCGGCAGTGCAGCCAGTGCTTGTCTGATTCGCTCCCGCTCCTCAGCGAGTTCCGCCAGCCTTGTGTCCAGTGCGGCAAGGTGGGATTGCTGTTCCGCCTGCTCGTCATGCAATGCGCCGAGACGCTGACCGATGTCACGCGCGCGCGCGTCGTGGCGCGCCAGCGCCGTGAGGACAGTCGCAAGATCGCGCTCCAAGCGGGCCTGCTCACCGGCAACGCCCCGCTCTTCCTGGCGCACACGTTCCAGCTGTGCCTTCGCCACGGCGAGTTCCTCGGCCCGCGCGGCTTGTTGGCGCGCGACATCGTCTCGCGCGGCAGACGTTTTGGCAAGAGCTGCTTTTCGTGCAGCAATGCGCCCCGGCAGCCCACGGCGCTCGCGCTCCCGAGCCAGCATGCCTGCCTCAGCCACGCGCGATCCGCCCGTGATACTGCCGCCGGGGCGGGTAAGTTCGCCAGTGCGGGTGACTATCGTCCAGCCCGGCGCGCTGCCCAGCACACGGCGGGTCGCGTCGAGATCATCGACGACAAGGACCCGCCCCAGCGTGTTGGCCACGACAGCGGCTATCCGCGGGTCGTGTCCGATCAGGTCCGCTGCGATGCCGACGATCCCTGGGTCCTGAAGGTCGAGCCGTTGGCTACGGGGCATCCGCACCGTTTCGAGCGGTTGAAATGTCGCCCGCCCAGCGCCGTCGCGCTTGAGGAAGGCGATCGCAGCATCGGCATCGGCCCAGGATGCAACGACGATATCCTGCAGGTGCCCGCCGAGGGCAACCTCAATTGCCGTCTCCAGGTCCGGCGGCACAGCAATGAGCTCTCCGAGCGGGCCAAGCAGCCCCGGCAGGGTGAGCCGTCCCTGGCGAACCGCGCGCAACACCGCCCGTACACCAGCGTAGAGTCCCTCACCGGCAAGGTGCGTGCGCTCGAGCGCTTCGAGCCGGGTTTGCAGCGCCGCAAGCTCTCGCTCGGCGGCAGCAAGCGCCTGCTCCTGCTCGGAGAAGCGTGCCCGCAGTTCCGCTTCTTCTGCCGACTGGCCCGCAACCGTTGCCTCCAGCGCGCCGATCTGGGCGTGTAGCTGCGCGCGGCGGGTTTCGAGGGCATCGAGCGCAGCCTGGGTCTCGTCGCGCACCTGCATATCGCGCGAGCGCTGATCGCCGACCGCCGCGCGTTCCTGTTCCAGTGCGCGCAGGCGGTCGGTGTATGCTGCCTGTGCGCCAGCTGCCGCAGCGCGTGCACGGGTACGGTCGAGCGTCTCCCGCTCCACACGTTGCAGCGCATCGTCGAGCTCAGCGTGGCGCGCGCGCGTAGCAGCGCTGGCAGCTTCAATTGCGCTCAGTTGTGCCTCAGCGGCTTCGAGCCGTTC
>QEUZ01000460.1 GCA_003577355.1 Chloroflexota bacterium
GCGATCCTTCGACTTCGCTCAGGATGACCCGAGGGTGGCTGGCTCGCGGGTGGTGTTCCCGTGCCCCCAGCAACGCTGAGCGACTTTGACACAGCCCTGGTCGCGTCAAGGCTGGGGATTGACACACTAGAATATCTGTTCTACTGTACGGACGGCCCGCAATGGCGCGGTGTCGTAGCGACGAACAGCGAAGGACGACCTCAGTGCAGACGCATCTCTCACATATCCAGTTCAACGTGCAGGCGGAAAATGTGCCGTTCTACAGGGAGCTATTCGATTTCCTGGGTTGGGACCTCGAAGCCGGGGACGACAGCTTCGTCGGTTTTGGCGGCCCGGGCGGCACGAGCATCTGGTTCATCGGTGAGGCCAACGATGCCGCCAACGACTACGATGGCCGTGGGATGAACCACCTCGCCGTCGGCACTGCCGCACAGGGGGATGTGGATACTGCCGCCGCCTGGTTGCGTGAGCGCGGCATCGAACTGCTCTTCGACACCCCGCGCCACCGGCCGGAGTTCTCTGGTGAAGACAGCACCTACTACCAGATCATGTTCGAATCGCCGGACCACATTCTGCTGGAAGTCGTGTATACCGGGCCAAAGGAATGACCTGCCGTGCGTCCCGTCCACGTGGCGAGCGGCGTCGGGTTGCAGCGGGATGATGCTGGGCTGGCTTCGGCGGTCTCAGCCGTTGTGCAGTCCCGCATCGAGGTTCCTCCTCGCCGCACCGGCGAGGGGGATGGGGTGAGGTTGCTATGTCGTTCACAGGCGCTGTACCAACGCCATACGGTGAGTACTGGGCTGGCTTTACAGAGCGGGGGCTGGCGCGGTTGGCGTTTCCTGAGGACCCGCCGGAGACGTGTGCTGCCTGGCTGAAGCAGTGGGACCGCGCAACTCCGGTGGTGGAAGGACTTGGTCTGGAGAACGACCCGCGCTTGCGGCAACTACATGAGGAGCTCAACGCGTACTTCGCCGGCCAATTGCGAGTGTTCCGCACCCGGCTCGACCTGCTCGGCACGCCGTTCCAGCGGCTGGTCTACCATGCGCTGCTCGGTATCCCCTGGGGTGAGACGCGTTCCTATAGCCAGGTCGCCGTGGCGATCGGCCGGCCGAAGGCGGTGCGGGCAGTCGGCGCGGCGAATGGCTCGAACCCGGTCCCGATCCTCGTGCCCTGTCATCGGGTTATCGGCGCGAACGGGACCCTCACCGGCTACGGCGGCGGGCTGGACCTCAAAGCCCGGCTGCTGGCGATTGAGGGGCTGGCTCCGCTGACGCTGGGGTGTGAGGCGTGCGGAGTGACGAGTGACGAGTGACGAGTGACTAGTGGAGTGGTCGTCCGTGTCGGAAGCGCTCTTTGCTGATGGAATGGGCGACTTTGACCCGACCGTGGACGGTGGTTGGAACACTAGCGCTCGGCGTGACCAACCGTGCTCCGAGATGGTTTCGGTCGCGTCTTCACGTATCCCGGTGGACGTGGTCGAACGGTTCACAACCATGCGAATACACTCCAGCGTCTGTTGCCTGTCGCCTGTTGCCTGTCAGCTCACTCAGTACCCCTCAACCGGGTCGACGACGTTGCGCAGCGGCTGGTCGTTGCGGTAGCGGGTGATGTTGTCGATCAGCAGGTCGACGAAGCGGTCCATGCGGGTCGGCGAGCCGCCGGAGGAGTGGGCGGTGATGATCACATTGTCCATGTCCCAGAGCGGGTTGTCCGGCGGCAACGGTTCCGGGGTCGTGACATCCAGTCCGGCTCCGGCCAGCCGGCCGTTGCGCAGGGCAGCGATCAGCGCCTCCTGGTCGATCAGCTCGCCACGGCCGATGTTGTAGATGTAGGCGCTTGGCTTGAGCAGCGCCAGGCGATCGGCGTTGAAGATGTTGCCAGTGCGCTGGGTCAGCGGCAGGCAGATGACGATATGGTCGGCCTCGGCGAGCAGCGGGTCCATCGTATCGAGGGTGGCAACCTGGGTGATGCAGGCAGGTGTCGGGAGCTCGCGCCGGCGCACGCCGGTGACACGCATCCCCAGCGCGGCGGCGCGCTCGGCGAACGCCTGTCCGATGTCGCCCAGCCCGACGACGCAGGCCGTCTGGCCGTAGAGCTCGAACTGGTCTGTGTTGCGGAACCACTGATGGCGTTGCTGGGCGCGGAAGAGCGCTGGCAGCGCGCGGGCGAACGCCAATAGCAGGCTAACCAGGTGCTCGGCAACGTTGATGGCGTGGATGCCGGAGCCGTTGGTGAGCACCACGTTGCGTTTGGCCAGCTCGTCAAACGAGACAGCGTCGGAACCGGCGGTGAGGGTTTGCACCCAGCGCAGGTTGCGCGAGTTGGCCAGCAGGTTGACATGCGCGCCGCGCCCGACGATGGCATCGACCCCGGCCAGCGCTTGCGGGGCTTTCGCCAGGTCCAGCTCGACCAGGATCTCCAGGTCGGGGAAGGCGTCACGCACGCGTTGTAGGCGTGCCTCACCGACATCGACCGTTACCCCGAGCGTTCTGAGTTGGGCCATGCATCCCTCCCTCACGACCGAATACGAGGCGATGGGCAACCGGGGGTGGAGCGTGCCCGTTCGCGCTGAGGTGGTTGCGCACCCCCACCAATGTCCT
>QEUZ01000031.1 GCA_003577355.1 Chloroflexota bacterium
GAGAAGTAATGGATGACGATTCGTCCTCCGCGCCTGCCGGGCTCAACCTCGACTTTCGTGTGGAACGCGCGGCTCAGGTCGTTCTGCAAGGCGCGTACGACGGGGTTGGGCTGGGGAACCTGCTTGACGGGTTGTTGCCCCTGCGCCAGCGTCTGCGCGAGCCGCTCTGTCTCGCGCACGGAGAGCCCGAGACGCCGTACACGGTCAAGCGCATGGAGCATGCGTTCGTGGTCAGGGATCGAAAGCAGCGCCTTGGCGTGCCCGGCGGTGATCTCGTCGTTCGCGACGGCCTCGCGCAGATCCTCTGGCGCTGTGAGCAAGCGCAACGCGTTGGCGATGGACGGGCGACTCCGTCCGACGCGCTCAGCAACCTGTGCCTGGGTGAGGCCGAACTCATCGGTGAGGTGGCGGTAGGCAAGGGCTTCTTCGATCGGGTTGAGGTCTGCGCGCTGGATGTTCTCGATAAGGGCGAGCTCCAGCGCCTCGGCGGCAGTTGCCTCGCGCACGAGGACAGGAACGCTCGAGAGCCCCGCCCGTTGGGCAGCTCGCCAGCGCCGCTCACCGGCGATGATCTGATACGGGCGTGCTCCCCCTCGGTGCGTTACGACAATGGGCTGGATGATCCCGTGCGCGCGCACCGATTCGGTCAGCTCCTCCAGTTGGGATTCATCCCAGCGGGTGCGCGGCTGCAGCGGATTCGGCACAAGAGCGTCGATATCCGCTGTGGCGACCGGGCCGGATTGCGCATCAGTTCCGCTCGGGATCAGCGCATCCAAACCGCGTCCGAGTCCGCCTCGACGAGCAGCAGCCAACCGTTACCTCCGTTACATGCCGCCTCGTAAGTATAACGATCCGCACGGAACCGTCCGTGCATTTCATCACAATCTCGTGCTTGGCTGGCTATACTTCTCCGGCGTGCGGTCGATTGCCCGCGTCTCTCTGGAATGGCGTCCGATAGGAGCGCATCCGCTTGATATTCGACTGGGGTACGGCTGCACGGGAGGTTGCGATTTCGATCCCGTGGATCGGGTTGGGCGCTTTTTTTGCGTTCTGGGTCCACCGGGCGCAGGGCAACCGCGCGCTGACAATGGGGCTGTACATAGTCTTCGGCGCGCTCTCGTTCTTCGGGTTCCTCTATGGCGCGGGCGGGCTGTGGCGTGACTATCGCGAAGGGGTCGAGCTTTCCCGCAGTGGCTGGACGTATATGACGGCTGGCTTCTTCGCCGGCCTACCATTGCTTCCGCCGACGCGCCGGTTGCTCGCAAAGGTTATCCCGTTTTCGCCACAATCAATACCAGACATGGTTGGCCTCATCATACTGATGGCTGCCGCGGCGGCGTCGGCGGTGCAGCTGTTCTACTCGACCGAGATCGCCGAGTCGCCGGACTACGGCGCGCTTGTCCAACAGCTCATTCTGGTTGTTGCAATCGCGTTCCTCGCCGTCGGGACGTTCGTCGTCCGTTCTCCGCGCGAAGCGCTCCTCAGGCTTGGGTTGGTCGTTCCGACACTTCGGCAAGTTGTCATATCCGTGCTACTCGTTATCCCAACATTCCTGGCCGCGATGGTTGCATCGTTCCTGGTGAGCGTGCTGCAACCCGATGTTTACGACAGCATCCAGGGCAACTTGGAGGAGGTAACGCGCAACTTTCAGTCAGTCTGGGGCGCGCTTGCAATTGGACTGACGGCGGGCGTCGGAGAAGAGCTGTTGTTCCGTGGCGCGATTCAGCCGCGTTACGGGATTGTCTTCACGGCACTCGTGTTCGCGTTGCTGCATATCCAATACAACGCGAGCTTTATTCTGGTCGGAACGTTCGCAGCGGGCGTGATTTTCGGGATCCAACGGCAGCGTATGAACACGTCAACCGCGATCATCACCCACGCGCTATACAACATGATCGCTGTCCTGCTGGCGACCTATCTGTAGCGTCTTCTGGGGGTGCGCTCCCCTACAGAGTTCCAGGCACGAAAGATGCGAAGCCTCAAGCGCTGCGTCTCAACCGCCGGTGTTCCCAAACCAGTCCCAGGTGAGGTCATCGTAGATGACCCAGATCGTGTCCGGGCTCGATAGCATGACCCCACCTTCGAACTGCTGCACCTGGGCGCTGAAGCTGGCTGGGTACTGCTGGATCGCATAGCCCAGGTCGGCGCTCACAGATGGTTCTGCCGACCAAAGGTATCCGAATATTCCTCCAGGCACCCACAGTTCTGGCTCTGGCGCTGGTTGTGGTTCGGGCACCGATGTCGATGTGTCCAGGAAGCTACCCCACGTCTGAGTGGTAGAGCTCAGCACGTAGATCAACCCCAAATCGCTACGGTAATACATTGCTCCATGCTGGAAGCCGAGCTGCAACGCGCCGATCGACGACGCCGGCGCCAGTGGCTGGCCGAGACGACTCTGGATCGTCGGGTCGCTCCAGTACACCTGTCCGAACCCGCCGGTCACCGGAATTGATTGTGGCGTCGCCGTAGCAGCAGGCGCCGTCGGAGTCTGCGTCGCGGTGGCAGTCGGCTGGGCTGGCGCCGTGGCGGTGGGAGGAACTGTTGCAGTTGCAATTGGCGACGGGGCGACGGTCACCGTTGGCTCAGGTTCGAGGGTTGGCGATGCCGTTGGCGTCGCGGTTGGCTCCTCGGTGGGATCGACCTCAACCGTCGGATTCGTGGCCACGGGCGGGCCACCAGGTGTTGCGGTCACAGCAGGCCCGCCGCCTCCATCCGGCGTTGCCGTTGCGCTGACGACCGGCGCTTGCGTCGACGCCGGTGTCGCCGTTCGAACCGCAGTTGGTGCGCTGGTCGGCGATCGGGGCGGCTCGGTTGGGACCGCCGTCGCGCTTGGCATTGGCGTGACCGTTGGGTTCTCGGGTACCTGAACGGTGGACGTGGTGCCGAATGACAGCCGGAAATCGCTCTCCAAGCGGTTCCCAAATGTATCGACCGCGCTCGTCCCGATCAGGATGTGGTACGAGGTGCCAGGCTTCAGGGTCTGATTCTGGCCGATGATCAGCGTGTTGCCCTCCCACGACAGCAACAACCGCTTGTCTTCTTCTTCTGGGAGGATCGCAAGCGCCTGGGCGACTGATTCGCGGTCCATCTTCTTGTTGAACGTGATTTCAATAGGGTTCTGAATTGGCCACGTTTCGCCGTTACGTGGCTCGGACGACGCAACTTGTGGGCTCAGCCCCCGCTGATACCCACCGACGATCAGGTAGACCGCCACGACGAATATGAGGAGGACCGCCGCGACTGCCGCGACGGAATATCCAAGACGACTGGTGACAATAAACAGCCGTCGTGGTTGTGCGTCGATCGTTTCAGCAAAGATCGAGTCGATCAAGTGGTCCGGGGGCGGCACTGCCGGAAGCGCGCGCATGCGCGCGCCGATCAGCCGATAGACTTCCAGCGTCTCACGGCAGTCGACGCACTCGGAAAGATGCGCCATCATCCTGGCTCGCTCATCCTGGGCGAGCTCGCCATCGATGAACGCAGAAATCAGCTCACGACACTCCGCGCAAGCGTGGCGGTCCATCAGGCCACCTCCCCTTGCGCATCGAGGTAGAGCTTGCGGAACTCTTCGCGCCCACGGAAGAGGACGGACTTCACGGCAGAGCGCGACAACCCCATGATGTCGCCGATCTCTTCGCAGGAAAGCCCTTCGTATTCGCGTAGCACGAGCGCGAGCCGATTGCGCGGGGACATGCGGTTGAGCACGTCCTGGACACTGGATGATGTCTCTCGGGCGACGGCGAGCCGTTCGGGATCATCGGAGGCATGCGCTTCGAGCATGCCGTCGTGCTTGACGGGGTCCCATGGCAGCCAGCGGATGCGTTGACGCCGGCGCAAGACATCGAGGCAGGCATTCGACGCGATGCGGTGGAGCCAGGCCGAAACGTTCAACTCGTGATTGGTACTGCTCAAGCTCTTATACGCGCGCACAAAGCAGTCCTGCGTGAGATCGTACGCATCGTCCGCGTCGCCCATCATGCGGTAGACGAAGCTGTAGATCTGCCGTTCGTACCGTTGGACGATCGCCTCGAAGGCAGCCTGGTCACCCTCTTTTGCCCGGCTTACCCACACATCCTCTTCGGATGCCATGACGAACCTTCCCAACACCACTATCCACCTGCTATAGAACGATGAAGCACGGTGGTTGGTTGTACGGTGCGAATCGACGGACAAGTAGTCAAACAGACGTGCGCACTGTCGATGCTACAATCTCAGCGGCTCGATGTCCATCTACGCCTGTGCCCCACCAGCTGGGTCGCTCAACTCCGGGAGTTCCAGACGATGACCAACCCTTTTCTTGCTCGGTTAGCGTCCGGTGCGCTGCTGTGCGATGGCGCTATGGGCACGCTACTGCACCAGCGCGGGGTATCGATCGACAGCTGCTTTGACGCGATGAACCTGAACGGCCGGGAATCGGTCGTCCAGATCCACCGCGACTATATTGCCGCTGGCGCCGACATCATCGAAACGAATACGTTTGGCGCGAATCGGTATAAGTTGGCGGCGCACGGTCTCGCCGACCGGGTGCGCGACATCAATTTCCGCGGCGCGAAGCATGCCAGTGAAGCGCGTGAAGTTGCTGGGATGCCGGTGTTTCTCGCTGGTTCCGTTGGCCCGACCGGGCGCTTTGTTGCGCCGTTCGGGCTGGTTGACCCGGAGGGAGTTCGGGCTGCGTTTCGTGAGCAGATTGGCGCTCTCCTCGAAGGCGGCGTCGATCTGCTGGTGATCGAAACGATGGGTTCGATCGACGAGATGACTGCCGCCGTATTGGCAGCGCGAGATGTCTCGGACCTCCCGATTGTGGCGCAAATGACGTTTGCCGATGACGGACGGACCGTCGGAGGCAACTCGCCGCAACAGGTCGCCGACGCGTTGCTTGACCTCGGTGTCGATGTCATCGGCGTCAATTGCAGCGTTGGGCCTCGCCGGGTGCTCGAGGTCCTGCACGAGCTCAGTGCGCTGCTACCTGAAGGCACATACCTTTCCGGGCAACCGAACGCCGGTTGGCCAATGCAGGTTGGCGACCGCATGATCTACCCCTCGACTGCCGAGTACTTTGGTTCATTCGTGCGCAATGCCCTTGATCTGCAGGTGCGGATCCTTGGGGGATGCTGCGGTACGACTCCTCAGCACACCGCCGCGATGCGCAGCGCGCTCGACGAACAGCGCCCGCCAGCCCAGCGACGAGTCGCACCTGGGCAGCAACCTTCGCGACATATCGAGCTGCTCCCACCGGAGGCGCCGACGAGATTGGCCCAGGTACTTGGGCGCGAGTTCGTCGTGTCGGTGGAACTTGATCCGCCTCGTGGGTTGAACCCGGCAAAGATGCTCGCAGGTGCGCGCCTGTTGAAGGACGCAGGTGTAGAGTTCGTCAATATCGCCGATTCCCCTATGGCTCGGGTGCGGATGAGTGCGCTCGCATTGTGCTTCCTCATCCAAACCGAAGTGGGCTTGGAGACGATCCTGCATTTCACTACGCGCGACCGTAACCTGATGGGGCTGCAGTCAGACTTGCTCGGCGCACATGCATTGGGGGTACGCAACATCATCGCGCTGACTGGCGACCCGCCGAGCCTCGGAGACTACCCAAACGCAACTGCGGTGTACGACATCGATTCCACTGGGCTGGCACGTGTGCTGGCATCGATGAACGAGGGTGCGGACGCCTCCGGCGCGCCGATCGGGATGCGTGCGAGTTTTACGGTTGCGGTTGCCGCTGACCCGACGCGTGACGACCTTGAGCACGAAGCGAACCGGTTGCACCGCAAGCTCGCTGCCGGGGCCCACTTCGTCATGACCCAGCCAGTGTATGACATGGCGACGTGGCAACGGTTTGTCGATGTATACGAGCGACTGCATGGGCCTATCGGTGTGCCGGTTGTCCTTGGCATCCTCCCGCTGCAGAGTCACCGGCATGCTGAGTTCTTGCACAACGAGGTGCCGGGTATCCGTCTCACTGAGCGTGCGCGGGAACGCATGCGGCTCGCGGGGAACCAGGGGCGTAAGGAGGGCGTGGCGATGGCGCAGGACTTGCTGCTTGAAGCGCGTGAGCAGGTGCACGGCGTCTACATCATGCCATCGTTCCATCGGTACGAAGTTGCGATCGAAGTGCTCGAGGCTGTGCCGGACCGCAGCCTCGCAGCTGCGTTGTCCCGCTAGGCACAGTTCGCTATACTGAACCGCTCCGCCTCGGCGCGGATGTGTTTGTATGCGATCGGATCGCCCCAGCGGTGTGGCCCATGCCGCGCCCGGTGGCAGAGGTGGGGACGGCAAGAGCATGGTCGATGTCATCCGCGAGATCGAGAGCGGATATCTCAGGAGCGACATTCCGAATTTTGGGCCGGGCGACACGGTTCGCGCGCACGTCAAAGTGGTCGAAGGTTCGCGCGAACGCACACAGGCGTTCGAGGGGGTCGTTATCCGACGGCGCGGCGGTGGGATCAACGAGAATTTCACGATCCGGCGTATTGCCTCGCACGGGATCGGCGTCGAGCGCACGTTCCTCATTCACGCACCGCGCTTGGAGCGCATCGAGGTGCTGCGACACGGGAAGGTACGGCGCGCGAAACTGTACTTCCTGCGTGGGCGTACTGGTCGAGCTGCCAGAATTCGCGAACGCCGCCGCAGCGCAACCTCGGTGCTGCAGTAGCAGGCTTTCCGACGACGTGGGCCAGCCCCTACATGCGCGACGCCAGCTTGGCGTCGCGTCTATGTGTTTGGCGGCCGGACCAACGCTGGAGTTTGAGCAACGCGCCTGGCGCTGCGGGCACGGAGTTGTCGCTGGGGTCGATGAGGCAGGACGTGGCGCATGGGCTGGTCCACTTGTGGCGGCGGCCGCAATCGTGCCACGCGAGAGTGTTGCCCGCGCGAAGTTGACGCGGGCGCTCAACCGTGCCGGTGTGCGTGTTGATGACTCGAAACAACTGACCGCGTCTCAGCGAGAAACCATCGTCGATATCATGGACAGCGTTGGTGTCCGCTATCGTTGGGTTGCGATTGATGTGCAGGAGATCGACCGCCTCGGCGTCGGCATCGCGAATCGGCGGGCGTTAGCGTTAGCGGCAGCGACCCTGCCTGAGCATGTTGACCACCTGCTCGTCGATGGCTTTCCACCACTTGAGGCAGGTTGTTCATTTGAGGCGATTGTTGGTGGAGATGCGCGTTCGCTGTCGATCGCGCTCGCGTCCATCGTCGCAAAGGTCCAGCGAGACAGGCTCATGGTGGAATTAGACGTCGCGTGTCCCGGCTATTCCTTTGGCGTGCATAAGGGCTACGGCACGAAGTTGCATGCCGAGGCATTAGATCGACTGGGCGTCAGCCTGCACCACCGCAGCTCGTTCGCACCGATCGCAGCCCGCCTGACGCGGCATGGCCAGTAACCCCGCGCGAGGCGCTGCGGGAGAGTCATTCGTCGTCGGTCGGCTCGAACGAGCTGGCTATCGGGTACTGGACCGGAACTGGCGACGCCGAGGCGGCGAACTGGACGTCGTAGCGCTCGACGGACAGGTGCTCGTCTTTGTCGAGGTGAAAGTACGAACTGGTACGGCATTCGGGACCGCAGACGAAGCAATCGGGCCGCGAAAACTGGAACGGCTCATGACAACAGCCCAACGTTACATCGCAGAACACGAAGAGCTGCACGACCTCATCTGGCGTGTTGACTTGGTCGCTGTCACGCTGGGTACGGACGGCGCCATCGTCGCATATCGCCACTACCAGAACGTGACGAGCGACTGAGGTTGAATCTGGAGGCGGATGAAGTGAGCCAGTCCGTTGCAGAGCATCGCGAACGAGCGCCGGAACGTGTTGGATGCGCGGTGGTGACGGTCAGCGACACGCGCACCGCAGAAACCGACCGCAGCGGCGCAATCATGCGAGAACGGCTTAGCGCCGCAGGGCATAGCATCGTTGCCTACCGGATCGTGAAGGATGAGCCGGAGCAGATCAACGCTGTGCTGGACGAACTGTTGGCCATGGACGAGTGCCAGGCGATCCTGTTCAACGGCGGTACCGGCATTGCCCGGCGCGACACGACGTTCGATGTCATCAGCCGGCGGCTGGAGAAGACGCTCGATGGGTTCGGCGAGCTGTTCCGCATGTTGTCGTTCGAGGAGATCGGGCCAGCAGCGATGTTGTCGCGCGCAACGGCGGGGGTCATGAATGGCCGGCTGGTCATCTCGACACCTGGTTCATCCAACGCCGTCACCCTTGCGATGGAGCGCCTGGTGGTCCCAGAACTTGCACACCTGGTGTATGAGATCACCAAGTAGCAACGTGGGTGCATCGTCAGATCGGTGTAAGAACCCTTTGAGACACTCGACCCCGTCACCTTCCGTCTGGCCTACTCATAACGCGATGGGTGCACACAGTGTCACAGACGATCCTCATTGTTGATGACGAACCGACCATCCTCGAGATCCTCTCGCTCTACCTGCGCCGCGATGGGTACAAGACGCTGCAGGCGCTGGACGGCGAGGAGGCGCTCGCGCTCGCACGCAGCCATCACCCCGATCTCCTCATCCTCGACATCATGTTGCCGAAACGAAGCGGACTCGAAGTCGCTTCAAAGCTGCGGCACGAATACCCTGTCCCAATCATCTTCTTGAGCGCGCGTGGCGACGAGGCTGATCGGATCAC
Source organism: Chloroflexota bacterium (assembly GCA_003577355.1). Classification (GTDB taxonomy): domain Bacteria; phylum Chloroflexota; class Chloroflexia; order Thermomicrobiales; family CFX8; genus CFX8. Next base: position 8,638 of record QEUZ01000031.1, read on the forward strand.
CGGGTTGGAGCTCGGCGGCGACGACTACGTCGTCAAACCGTTCAGCCCGCGTGAAGTCGTTGCGCGGGTCCGCGCAGTGCTGCGCCGCAGTCCCAGTGCGCAGGGGGCGGACGATGCGCGTGAGGTTGTCGTCGGCGACCTGCGGATCCGTCCGGCTGAGCGATCGGTGACGGTAGCGTCGCGCGAGGTGGACCTGACCGCGAAGGAGTTCGACCTGCTCCTGTTCCTGGCGAAACATCCGCGCCAGGTGTTCCCCCGCGACCGGCTGCTCGACCGGGTTTGGGGGTTTGAAGCGGTAGTCGATGAGAGCACGGTGACCGTCCACATTCGTCGCTTGCGAGAGAAGATTGAAGTAGACCCTTCGCATCCAAAGCGTGTGGTCACGGTCTGGGGCGTCGGGTACAAGCTCGAAGTTGGCTGACATGCCGTCGCTCCTGAGATCGCCTGCTTCTGTTGTTGTGTTGGTGGCTGCAGTAGCCACAGTGGCCGTCGCGTTGCTCGCCATTGCCTGGCTGAGCATGCCGGCTGCCGACATCACCTTGCTGGCGCTCTACCTCACCGTATCGGCTTGCGTGTCGCTGGGCGTGAGCATTGTCGCCTACCGCTTCAGCGAAGCGCGGAAGCGGTCGATCCAAACAAAGCTATTGCTCGCCCATTTGTTGGGAGCGTTTGTGCTAGTGGCGAATATCCTCGTCACTGCGCGACTCATGTTTATCTCGTCGCACGATCTGGGGTTGTTGCTCATCCTGCTCGCTTTCTCCGCGCTGTGCTCGCTGGCGTTTGGAAGCGCGGTCGCCCGTCGACTGACCGGAGCCGTCGCGCATCTGTCGGAGGGCGCCCGGCGAGTTTCAACGGGGGATTGGACGACACGCGTCGAAGTGGGGACGAATGATGAGCTCACTGAGCTTGCAGATTCCTTCAACGACATGGTCGGGCGTGTGAACGCCACCAACGATGCCCGTGAGAAGGCCGAACGGGCGCGCCGAGAGCTGGTTATCGCCATTTCACACGACTTGCGCACTCCTCTTACAGCGATGCGAGCGATGCTGGAAGCGATGAGTGACGGGCTGGTCAGCGACCCAGCGACAATTGCGCGATACCACGACGTGATGCGTGGTCAGGTCGACCTCTTGTCTCGTCAGATCGATGACCTGTTTGAGCTCAGTCACATCGACAGCGGACAAATCCCCTTCGACTTTCGTGACGGCAACTTGGGCGCCGTTGTGCGAGACGCTGTTGAGGGGATAGCCATGAGTGCTGCACGCAGGGGGGTGCGTGTCAGTGTCTGTGGGGAGGATGCTCTGCCCGTCCGGATCGACCCTGTCCGGTTCAGTCGCGTGATCCAGAACCTGCTCGACAACGCCTTACAGCATGCGCCGCGAGATTCGGAGATTCGCGTCAGCCTGGCGCGCACGCAAGAGTCAGCTATTCTGACCGTGCGCGACCACGGGGACGGGATTGAGGCCGCTGACCTGCCACACGTGTTCGAGCGCTTCTTTCGCGGCGAACGCTCGCGCTCGCGCGAACGGGGTGGAACTGGGCTGGGTTTGGCGATCGCCCAAGCGATCGTCGTCGCACACGGCGGAACGATCGAAGCTGGAAACGCCACGGGTGGAGGCGCTGAGTTCATCGTGCGGCTGCCGGTAAGGTGGAGTGACCAGTGACGAGTGACGAGTGACCAGCGGTGTGATCGTCCTTGTCTGAAGCGCTCCTCTCGTACGAAACGAGCTAGCTTGACCCGCCGGTGGAATGTTGATGGAACGTTAGGTCGGTGTACACCGGCAGCTTTGCTAAGATCGACAGGCAATTCTGCGCTATTGCGAGGGCTACAACCGATGTCCGATTCTCTCGATGCAGCGCCGGGCCGGCGACAGGTGCGAGCGCCACAAGTTCTTAAGGGGTTTCGCGACTTTCTGCCCGAACGAATGATCCTGCGACAGCGGGTCATCGCGATATTGCGGGAAACCTACGAGCGCCACGGCTTCGAACCGATCGAGACCCCTGCGCTGGAGTATTACGAGACACTCGCCGGGAAGTATGGTGAAGATGAAAAGCTGATCTACCACTTTCCGGACCACGGCGGGCGCGAAATCGGCATGCGCTACGACCTGACGGTTCCTCTAGCGCGGTTCGTCGCAGTCCATCGGAACGAGCTGACGTTCCCCTTCAAGCGCTATCACATCGCGCCGGTCTGGCGCGCCGATCGCCCCCAGCGGGGACGCTACCGCGAGTTCTGGCAGTGCGATGCTGATATCGTGGGAACGCGTTCGATGCTGGCAGACGCCGATGTCATCTCGATCGTGATCGAAGCGCTGTCGGCGATCAACATCCCGAATTTCGTCGTGCACATCAACCATCGCAAACTGCTCGAGAGCCTGGCGATATACGCAGGTGTCCAGGCAGATCGGGCTGGCTCGGTTTATCGGGCGATCGACAAGCTGGCGAAGATTGGTGAAGCCGGTGTGGCCCAGGAGTTGGTCGCCGCCGGGGTCGAAACAGCCACTGCTGCGCGTGTGATCGAACTCGTGTCGACTTCGGGCAGCCCCGATGTCGTCATCGGTCGAATTGCGGAGCGTCTGGAGGGAATTGCGCCCGCGCGCGAAGCGCTAGACGACATAACGAGCCTGTTCGAGTTCCTTGCAGCTCTCGGGGCGCCAGCCGAACACTACACGTTGGACCTCGCGTTAGCACGCGGCCTTGCGTATTACACCGGCCCCGTGTTCGAGGCGATCGTTGATGAGCCAAAGATGGGCTCGTTAGTGGGGGCGGGACGCTACGACGGCCTGGTGGGAATGTTCTCGTCGCATGACATCCCGGCGACAGGGATGTCGGTTGGGTTAGAGCGGATCATTGATGTCGTGGAAGAGCTGCGACTTCTGGACGTTCGCACCACGATATCTGAGGCACTGGTCACGATCTTCCCAGATGACGGGAGCGCTTCGACACACGAAGCCTTGCGGCTTGTCGCTGAGTTACGACGGGCGGGGGTCCGTGCGGAAGCGACGTTGGAAGAAGGACGCGACCTCGGGCGTCAGTTCCGTTATGCAGTACGGCGTGGCGTACCATTTGCCCTGGTGATTGGTCCAGACGAAGTGCAGCGCGGCGTGGTTGCGGTGAAGGATTTGCAGAATGAGCTGCAAGTCGACGTACCACGCGCAACGGTTGCGGCGTATCTGCGGGAGCGAGTGCGAGCTCAACGCTGATCGTCGACGCTCGCGCCGCTGATGGCCCGTGGCGCCGGTACCTGTTGCGACGCCGGTCGCAGTTCGTGCCCCAATACGCGCGCGTAGACTGCCTCCAGTTCCAGGACCCGTCTTTCCCAGGAGAACTCGGAGACGACCCTGGCGCGCAGTTCAGCGCTCTGGCGCGTGGGGTGACATAGTGCTTGCTCAATCGCCTCCGCAAACGCTTGCGTGTCGCCTGGTTCAACGAGCTGGCCCAGGTTTCCCAGGATCGCGCGGTTCGCAGGCGTATCGAACGCGATCACCGGCAGGCCCAGCGCCATGTAATTGAGGATTTTCCCGTTGCTCTCGGTGCGCGAAAGCTTTGGTGCGACAGCCACGTCTCCAACGCTGAGGAGTTCCGGAGCGGACGAGTATGGAACGCGCCCGGGGAACAGCACCCGGTCGGCGATTCCACGCTCGATTGCATCGCGCTTGTACCCATCTGCACCTGGGTACCCGGCAATAACGAAATACAGATCCGGGTTGCGCTGGATAAGCCAATTGGCTGCGTCGAGCAGCAGGGACGTGCCCTGGTATTCCGCCAACAACCCCAGGTAGACCACGACGCGAGCATCCTGGGGGATACCGAGGTGTTCACGCACGCGCCGTCGGGTCGTCTCGTCCTCTGGGGGACGCATCCGACAGGTGTCGATCCCGTCTGGAATGAGGGTAATGCGTTCTTCCGGGACACCCCGTTCCAGAAGATAGGTAACAGCAGCATCTCCGCTTGGCGTGATCGCAGCTGGAAGTCGCTCGATCATGCGTTCAAGCCTGCGGACGAAGCGCTCGCGCAGGCCGCCTGGGCGGATGAACGTGTGATCGAGCATTTCCTCGGTCAACGAGCCTTGGTAGTCGAAGATGACAGGCGTGCGTAGCAATGCGCCGACGAATGCACCGATCAGTGCACCTTCGTGCAAATGTCCATGGATGATGTCCGGCCGAAATGCAAGCGCGCGGCGCAGCGTTTCGATGGTCAACGCCGCATCAAGATATATCTTGTGGCGCGAGGAGCCAACCTCACTCCGTCGTAGCCAGGGAACGTCGATCGAACGAAAGGTGGTCAAATCGTCCACGTCTGAACCGTTGTGGTAGGTGCAGACGATGACACGGCGCCCGCGCGCCTGCAGCGCGCGCACCTCCTCGAGTATCCGTACGTGGCAACCGTAATCGGCAAAAAACGATGTCGGCGCCACCATGAGTATGCGCAACGGTCGCGCCGCGCGCGTGTCCCCACCGCCCTCCATAAGCACCCATTGTAGTCCAGCCGGTGTTACGTTGCTGCAGTTAGCGATCTTGACTGATGCGCGGTTCTCATGAATAGTCCGCCGGTCGAGTCTGATTGACGCCAGCGGCCCGCGTCAGTCTGCATGCATGGTGAAAGGTCGAACGAATTTCATGTCTGCTGTAAGTACGCATCCGGTCACGGTTGACCCGGACCTCAGTGAGTATTCGACTGTCATGGTCGTTGTCGCGCACCCTGACGACGCAGAGTTCTCGTGCGCGGGGACGGTTGCGCGTTTCACCTCGGAGGGGAAGCGCGTCGTGTTTGTGCTCTGTACCTCTGGTGACAAGGGCACGTCGCGCCGCGACCTGAGCTCGGTCGAGCTGGCGGCGATGCGTGAGGCCGAGCAGCGCGAGGCGAGCCGCCGGCTTGGCGTCGCGGAAACGGTGTTCCTGCGCTTGGGAGATGGCGAGTTGACGCCAGACATCGCATTTCGGGAAAAGATCGTGCGGCAAATTCGCACCCACCGACCGGACATACTCATCACGCACGACCCATTCAGGCCATATGCGTTGCACCCTGACCATCGTGCCGTCGGGATCACCGCCGTGGATTCGGTCTACCCCACCGCCCGAGACCCGCTCTATTTCCCCGAACACCTGCGCGAGGGGCTGGAGCCGCACAAGGTGGCGGAGCTGTGGCTCTACGGTTCAGAGAATCCCGATACGATTATTGATGTGACGGAGACATTCGAGAGAAAGATTGATGCGCTCAAGGCGCACGAAAGCCAGGTTGGCACGGGTGAGACTCTCGCGGAACGCATCGGCGAGCGCCTGCGTGATGTGGGCAAACCGTACGGGCGCGAAATGGCCGAGGCGTTCAAAGTTGTGAAGATGCGGCGCTAACCGTCCGCGTTACCAGCAGACGAACCGATTCCGGGGTGAAACGGCGCATGAAAGGTTGCAACGATGACTGACCCACAGATATTGCGGGAGAAACTGGCTCAAGCGAGGACAATCCTTGACGAGCACGATGTCGACGTGTGGCTATTGCTCGCGCGGGAAAGCGATGTCCTGGGTGATCCCAGCCTTCCACTCGTTGCCGGCACAAGCGTTACCTGGGAGTCGGCATTCCTGGTTGCCAGGAACGGCGACCACGTTGCCATCGTCGGAACCGGCGATGTTGAGAACGTGCGCCAGACCGGCGCCTGGGAGCATGTCATCGGGTATGTCGAGGGCCTTGGCGCCGACCTGCGCGCGCAACTTGCCGCACGCAACCCGAACGCCATTGCTTTGAACTACTCGAAAGACAACAACATGGCCGATGGTCTGACGCACGGCATGTACCTGTTGTTGCTCGATATGCTGGATGGCACGCCGTTTGCTGAGCGGCTTGTCGAGGCCGGGGAGATTCCGAACAAACTGCGGGCTCGGAAGTCTCCGACCGAGCTCGAGCGCATTCGCGCAGCAGTTCGCACGACCGAACGCATTTGGGAAGCGACGCAAGCGTACCTGCGCCCGGGCCTGACGGAGCATGAGATCAGCAATTTCATGCACGAGCAACTGGAAGAACGGCGCATCGGCTCGTCGTGGGACTGGAAGTACTGTCCTACGGTCACTGCCGGGCCGGACTCTCCGCGCGGGCATGTCGGGCCGACCGATATTCGCACCGCTGCTGGTCAGCTCGTCACCATCGACTTCGGTGTGCGAGAGGATGAGTACTGTTCGGACATGCAGCGCACGTATTACTTCCTCAAGCCCGGCGAGACGGACGCCCCCGAAACGATCCATCGTCATTTTGCAATCGTCGACCGCTGCATCCAGGACGCCGCTGCGTTTATTCGCCCTGGTGTCGCTGGATGGGAGGTAGACAAGGTTGCGCGCGACATTTTTGAAGCCGAGGGGATCGACGCCTGGCAGTTCGCGCTCGGCCATCAGATGGGGCGGGCATGTCACGATGGCGGCACGGTGCTCGGACCAGGTTGGGAGCGCTATGGCCAGCGGCCATACGGAAGGCTTGAGGCGGGGGAAGTCTATACGCTCGAGATTGGTCTGCTCGTGCCTGGCTACGGGTACATCAGCCAGGAAGAGGACATCGTCGTTACCGAGGATGGTTGTGAGTTCCTGGCCCCGCCACAGCGGGAAGTTATCATTGTGCCATCGTAGATGCCGGGCAATTCCGTGCGCTCAGAGCACGCGCGCCGCTGCCGCCTGGTTCGGTCGCAGCGGCTGAGGGTGTTGATGCGTAAAGGACCGAGCTATGGCGACGACCCCGCGTCAACGCAGACCACTTCCGGCGATGCGCAGAGCAGTGCGTCCTCGACCGCGGAACCTGCAATCCTCGCCAGCGTCGGATGCGGCTGAAGCAAATGTTACGATCATTGAGCATGGGTCGCTGCGCTGGTTGGACATCCGTTCCATCACGCCAGCGACGATCGAGTATCTGCGCGAAGAGTTCAACTTCCACCCGCTGGCCCTGGATGACCTCACGAGTCGAGCACAACGACCGAAGGTGGATGTCTACAGCGCCAGCCTGTTCATTGTCATGCAGTTTCCGCGACATGATAAGGCGACGCGCACAACCTTCGCGGCCGAAGTCGACATATTCGTCGGCTCAAACTACATCATCACGATCCACGATGGGTCGCTGAAGCCACTGACTCGCATGTTCGACGGGGCGCTGGAATCGCAGGAGGTGCGCGAAGCGTTGATGGAGCGCACCTCCGGCCATCTGCTGTATTACATCATCGACCGGCTGGTCGACTACTGCTTCCCGATCATCGACCGCATGTCTGAGCGGATCGAGCACATCGAAGACATCATCTTTGAGCGCGCGGGTATTGCTGTCGTGCAGGAGATCTCGATCGTACGGCGTGACCTCATCGCATTGCGGCGCATCATCAAGCCGCAAATGTCAGTCATCGCGCAGTTGGAGCACAGGGACCTGCCGTTCGTTCGGGGAGACATAGACGTCTACTTCGGCGACATTTCCGACCACCTCGCCAAGATTTGGGACTCGCTTGAGGATGAGAAGGAGGTGCTCGAGGGGCTGAGCTCTACCTTCGACTCTCTGGCTTCGCACCGCTTGAATGATGTCATCAAGACGCTGACGATCATCTCGGTGATTATCCTTCCGCTAACGCTGATTACTGGCGTGTTTGGGATGAACGTCCCGCTTCCGTTCGCGCACTCAGAGCTCGCGCTGCTCATCATCACCTTGTTCATGCTGCTGACATCGATCGCCATGCTCGTGGTGTTTCGCATGCGCCGATGGCTGTAGCATCCATCCGCTCATCCGGATATGCACCGCTGGTGGCTGGAGCGATTGCAGCAGCCGGTGGGGCCTCCGTCGCGATCATCCAGCAGATCAGCGGGTCAGCGGAAGCACTCGGCCTGCTCGCGCTGCCGGTTGTCGTTGCGTTGTTGCTCCGCTCAGTTTGGTGGGCCTGTGCGGGTGTCGTTGCCGTTATCTGCGTTGTGCCGTTTGCAACGCTGCCGTTCGGTGGCCCAGTTACACCGACGTTGTTGGAACTTGCGCTCATTACCTGGGCGGTGCTACTGGGTGCGGTAACGCTGGTCGACCGCACCCAGGAACTGCGGATCGGACCAGCCCATGTACTCTGGCTGTTACTGGCCGGGGTATGCGTCTTCGCGTTCCTGCTGGGAATTGGGCGAGGCTACACGAACGAAACGTTGCACACGTTCTTTAGCTTCATGCTGGCGCTGGGCGTGTTCGTGCTGATGGCACATCAGGTGCAGCGTGCCGTTGATGCCGTGCTGGTCCTGCGGTTGCTGTTGCTGGGGACCAGTGGCGCAGCAGCAGTCGCTCTCGCGCTCTACGCCGCAGGCGCAGCCTTCACCGAACGTGTGCTGCTGCGGCTTGTGCCCTATGGCTACCCCGGATCACGGATCGTGCGCTACATCGAAGATGACCCAAACCGACCAATGCGGGCCGTTGGCACGAGCGTCGATCCTAACTCGTTCGGTGGCCTGCTGATGATCGGATTTGTGCTTGGGGTCGCGTGCCTTGTGACACACAGGACTATCGCACCTCGCTGGCTGGCGCTCGGTGCGAGCGGCCTCTGCGGTACGGCACTGTTGCTGACATATTCCAGAGGCGCTTGGGTTGGGGCGTTCATCGGCTTGGTCGTGTTATTGGGTATGCGCCAGCGGAAGTGGTTGCCCGCCTTGGGCCTCTTCGGCGCTGCCGCAATTGCGCTTGGGCTCGGACGAGGCTTTGTGGAGCGACTCTGGCTTGGGTTTACGTTGCAAGACCCCGCAACTCGCCTGCGCCTTGCCGAATATCAGAACGCTTGGGAGATCATTCGCCGGCACCCGTGGTTCGGTGTCGGCTTTGGCGACGCGCCATCCATCGATCTGCAAGCTGGGGTCTCGAGCGTGTACCTCACAATTGCCGAACGGGCTGGGCTCATGGGTGTGGCGGCGTTCGCCCTGGTGATCATTGTGACCGGATGGAACGCACTGCGGTTGGTTCGTTCACCAGGGCTGGTTGGAGACGTAAGCCTTGCATTGGGAGCCGCCTTTGCGTCAGCGCTCACTGCTGGGCTCTTCGATCACTATTTCTTCAACCCGCGCTTCGCACACATGGCCGCGCTTTTCTGGCTCATCGTCGGCGCACTCGTTGCTTTGTCACAGCCTCGCAGCGGGACTGGGTGGTCTTTTCAGCCGCAAGCGAGCGCGGTACGCTCTCAGCAGTCGCTGAGCGTGGATCATCATCGAGGGAACTTCGAAGTGAAAGGACACACCGATGCCGGGCCGACGGCTTGAGGGGGTATTTGCGCCGATCGCGACCCTCTTCGATGACGACGGAGAACTCGACTTGGCGGCTTACGCCGCGAACATTGAATGGTATTGCCAGTCGCCGCTCGATGGCATCGTCATCATGGGATCCAACGGGGAATTCGCGTCGTTGAGCGACGACGAGAAGCTGCGGCTGATTGAAGCCGGAGTATCGGCAACCAACGGCCGCAAGCTCGTGCTGGCAGGCACCGGCTCGGAGTCAACGCGGGGGACGATCCGCATGACGCGTGCCGCTGCCGAACTTGGCGTCGACTATGCACTCGTCGTGACACCGCATTACTACCGACCGCGCTATGACAGGGCCGCGTTCGTCAAGCACTACCAGTCGGTTGCCGAAGCGTCGCCGATACCGGTGCTTGTCTACATCATGACTGCGTACACGGGCGTCGACTTGCCATCTGCAACCGTCGCCGAGCTGTCGCGCCACCCGAATATCATCGGTGTCAAAGACAGCGCCGGCAACGCGGTGAAGTTCGCCGAGATGGTTGCGATGTCGGAACCCGAGTTCTCAGTGCTCGCAGGTTCGGCGAACTTCTTGTACGCGGCGTTGTGTCTTGGCGCGGCAGGGGGGATCCTGGCGCTAGCGGACATTGCACCGCGTGAGTGTGTTGAAGTCCGTGAGCTGTTCCTCGCAGGTGAGCACGAGCGTGCGCGCGCAGCGCAGTTCAACCTGCTCGCCCCGAATGCTGCTGTCACGACACAGTTCGGTATCGGTGGATTGAAGGCCGCGTTGGGCATGGTGGGATTGGCAACAAGTGACCCCCGGCTCCCGATGTTGCCCGCAACCGATGCGGAGCGGGCGGAGATTCAGCGCATCCTTGAACGTGCCGGAATCCTCGCCCGCGTCTAGCAGCCTGGCAGCGCCGATGCGGATCGGCGTTATTGCCGATACGCATATCCGTGGACATCTGCATCCCCGAAGTCCTGGCTGACCTGGAGCAGGTCGCGCCCGTGTATGCGGTCAGCGGAAACAACGACCCGGAGTGGCTCCGGGCGCGCCTACCGCGCGAGCGAATTTTCGACGTGGGAACGTTTCGCATCGGGCTGACACACGGGGATAGCAGGTCGTATCCAGCGCGCGAGTGGGTCCTGAGACGTTGGAGGGATACCGTCGCGTGCGTTGTCTACGGGCATTCGCATGTCGCTGAAGTCGTCGTACGGTCCGGCGTGCTGATGGTGAACCCCGGTTCACCAACTCGACCCAACTTCGGCCGGCGAGCCAGTGTCGCCATCATCGACGTACAGGACACGATTGACGCGCGGATCGTCGAGGTTGGCTAAAGGCCGCCTCCGTCGTGCTAGAAAGACGTTGCGAAGTCGGGTAAAGCGGTACTATAATCCTCGTTGCGTCTGCCGATGCAGTTCGGTGCATATGGTCTTGCCCGAATGGCAACCCTCGGCAAATCCAGCGCACGAGGATGGTGTATGGATCGTAGTGACATGGAAGCGACTGACTCGTTGAGTGACAGCATGGGCCGCGTGCCCGACGCGGATGCTGTGACCAACGAGGGCCGTGCGCTGATGGAGCAGTTGCTGGCCGACCCGAGCCATGACTACCGCACATTGAAGTACGGTGATGTCGTGGACGGTACGCTCATGCGCGTCGAGCGCGATGAGCTCTTGGTCGACATCGGGTCGAAATCGGAGGGGATCATCCCCGCGCGCGAGTTCTCCTCGATGACTGAGGAGGAGCGGGAAGCCCTCCACGCCGGCGACAAGGTGCTCGTATTCGTCGTCCAGCCCGAAAACCAGGATGGACATGCGGTCGTCTCAATCGACCGCGCCCGGCAGGAGAAGAGTTGGCGCGTACTGCAGCAGCAGTATGAAGAAGGCCAAGTGATTTCGGCCGAAGTCGTCAACTACAACAAAGGTGGCCTGCTGGTGAACCTGGATGGGGTGCGTGGGTTCGTTCCCGCGTCTCAGGTCACCGAAATCCGTGGCGGAGACGACGCCCAAAAACAGGCCGATATGGCGCGCCTCATCGGCTCGAAGCTGCAACTGAAGATCATCGAGATTAACCGCCACCGCAACCGGCTGATCCTCTCAGAACGCCAGGCGCTCCAGGAGCGTCGCGACGTCATGAAGGAGCGCCTGATTGAGGAGCTCCGCGAGGGTGAGGTCCGTAAGGGCCGCGTTTCGAGCATTTGCGATTTCGGAGCGTTCGTCGATGTCGGCGGTGCGGACGGACTGGTGCACCTGTCGGAGCTATCGTGGAGCCGGGTGCGCCACCCAAGCGAAGTGCTGCAGGTCGGCCAGGAAGTCGATGTGTTCGTCCTCGGCATCAATGCCGAGGAAAAGAAAATCGCGCTGTCGATCAAGCGGACCCAGGCCGAGCCGTGGAGTCGCGTTGCTGCGAACTACGATGTCAACCAACTGGTCATTGGGACGGTGACCCAGCTCGCCAACTTCGGAGCGTTTGCGCGCATCGAGGACGGCAT
>QEUZ01000461.1 GCA_003577355.1 Chloroflexota bacterium
AACCACAAACGCAGGCGGCGATCTCCCCCATAAATACTATCGCCGGTGACCCACTGGGCCGGGATCTCGGCGGCAATGTTTTTGACAATGAGAAAGTGATCCAGGTGATCGAGGAAAAATGAGCCAGCAGACGGACGGATAAGAAAGGGAATGATCGACGAAAACTGAGCCACCGCACCTGTACAGGCAGTCAACAGCTTTCCCAGTCAAGCGTCACACCAGTCAGCGGGCAGTGGTTTGGGGGGACACCTCCTGGGCGTGGTCGCGGAAGCGATAGGACTGGCCGCGGAATTCGAAGATGTGGGCGTGATAGGTGAGTCGGTCGATGAGGGCGGCGGTCAAACGCGCGTCGCCGAAGACCTGCGGCCAATCGGAAAAAGCGAGATTGGTAGTGACGATGAGGGCGACCTGTTCATGCAAGGCCGAGCAGAACTGAAACAGCAGCTGCGCGCCGGAAGGCGAGAAGGGGATGAAGCCCAGCTCGTCGAGGATGAACAGGTTGTGTTGGCGGGCGGCGGCCAGAAGCTTGGGCAAGCGCTGCTCGGCTTGGGCCAGGGTGAGGTCATTGACCAGGGCGGCGGTGTTGTAGAAGCGGGTTTTGAAGCCCTGGCGGCAGGCCGCCAGACCAAGGCTGATGGCCAGATGCGACTTGCCCAGACCGGGATTGCCGACGAAGAGGACTGGCTCGGCGGCGGGCACGTAGGCGGAGGTATCGGCCAGGTGCAGGAGGCGCGAGCGGTTGAGGTCGGGGAGGCAGGCGAAGTCGAAGTCTGCCAGTTCCTTGCGGATGGGGAAGCGCGCCTGCTGGATCAGGCGACGCTGCCGATTGAGCGTGCGGCGCGCGACCTCCTGTTCGGCCAGCGCCAGCAGAAACTGCTCGTAGCTCCAGCCCGCGTGCTGAGCGTCCTGGGCCAGGTCAGCATAGTGCTCGACGAAGGCGGCCAGCTGCAGGGACTTGAGATGGCGTTCGAGGAGCGCGTTAGTCGCCATCGGACCCTCCGCGCAGCAGCTGGTCATACAGGCTCAGGTCGACTGGCTGCTGACCGACGTGCGCCAGGCTCGGTTGGGACGACAAGTCGAGCTGGGGCGGCAGGTAGTCCGGCGTGAGGGCTTGATGCAGACACAGCGTCACGTTGTCCAGATGGGCGCAGCCGCATCCCAGCGCCTGTTTGACCGCGGCGGTCACCGCGTCCGGCGGAAAGGTGCGGTGCAGGCTGAGGATGCGTACGAACTCCCGGATGGCGCGCGTGCCTGCCAGCCGTGCCTGGAGATGGGCCAGCAGCCGGTCGTAGACCGGGTCCCAGGTCTGGCGCAGCTGGCGTATCGGGCGGGCGTGCTCGAACGCCCCGGGACGTTGCTCGAGCAGCGGCAGATAATGCAGCGGGTCGAGGATGTCTTCCTCGCGTCCGTAGCTGCGCGCGTGCCGCGCCAGCACCTGGTCCTGATACAGGATCTCCAGGTGGAACGGGAAGGCGCGCAGCGTCACCGTGGGGAAGGTCTGGTCGGTGGGCACTGAATAGCGGTTGGTCTCGAACTGCACCTGGCTGTAGCGGTTCACTTTCAGGTCGTGCGTGGTACAGCACGCCACGTCATGGGCCGGCAGCGGACGCAGCGCCGCCCGCTCGATGTCCCAGGCGGCGGCCACGCGGTGGGGCTGACCATAGACCGTCCGCTCATCCGCCTGCTGGCACTGCTCCAGCAGATAGGCGTTGAGCGCATCGAAATTGGCAAAGGACGGGCATCCGGCCAGGAAGTTGCGCCGCGCGTAGCCCACGTCGTTCTCCACGCCGCCTTTTTCATGCCCGGCGGCGGGGGTGCAGTAGCGACTGTCAAACACGTAGTGATTGCGAAACGCCAGAAACCGCGCCTGCTCCTCGCGATTGCGCCCTTCCAGGATACGCAGCACCGCCGGTTTCAGATTGTCATAGGTGATGCGCTGCGGTAGCCCGCCGAAGTAGTGAAACGCCCGCACGTGCCCATCCAGAAAACACTCCTGTTTCTCGCTCGGATAGGCCGCCACGAACAGCTTGCGCGAGTAGCACCAGCGCAGCGTGAACTGCTTGACGGTGACCCTCTGCCCGCCCAGCTCCACCTCCGCCGTGCCCCAATCCATCTGCGCATCGACACCCGGGTCGTACTCCAGCGGCAGATACACCGCTTGCTGACGGGTCGCCTTCCGCAGTTGCGCCACCTGATAGCGCACCGTCGACTCGGCCCCCGTGTAGCCTTCGCCGCGGATGATCTCGTACATCTTGTGCGCCGTGTAGCGCTGCTTGGGCGGCAGCCCCTGGTTGGCTTCCACCAACTCCCGCAGCCGCTCACGGTACGGCCCGATGACCGGCGCGCGCGCGGGCTGCTGACGTCGATATGCGAATGGCTCATCCTGCTCGAGCGCTTTTTTCACGGTGTTGCGTGACAGTCCCCACTCGCGCGCGATGGCGCGTTGTGACTTCTTCTCGTGGTAGTAGGCCTGTCGGATCCGAAGTTGATCGGCCACTGTGAGCATACTTTCTGCTGCTTTCTGCTGGTGCGCTTCGCCAGCCCTCCAGCTTAGCAGCGACTGTTGT
>QEUZ01000462.1 GCA_003577355.1 Chloroflexota bacterium
CTGCAGCGGCAGGTTGGCTTCGTCGGCGAAGAAGTAGATTGCGAAGATCCAGCCCTCTTCCGCCGTGACCAGGTCGACCATTGTGTCGTACCAGTGCTGACCGCGTTCCGCGGCGATCTCCGACAGGCGCTTGCCCATGTACTTGCGGTGCTCCGGGTGCTGGAGCTGGGCGATCAGCACCCCTTCCGGGCCGGAGAGGGTCGCCAGTGGCTCCCAGCCGCCGGTTGGCTCGAGCATCTCCATGCGGATCTTTTCGCTCATCTCCGGGTCGCGCAAGTTCTCGATCAGCTTGCCGTCGGCGGCGGCCCAGTTGGGGAACGCAGAGGCCAGCCCAGTGCCGCCAGCGATGTAGGGGTACATATCAGCGGTCACATCCAGCCCCTCGGCCCGCGCGGCGTCGATCATGCGGATCGCCTCGGCCATCTTGTGCCAGTTCTTCTTGCCGGCAACTTTCAGGTGGTATAGCTCGAGCGCGACGCCGGTCTGGCGGGCGAGGTCGATCGTGGCGGCAAGCTCTTCCAGGAAAGTGTCGGCCTCCGAGCGCATGTGGGTGACGTAGACCCCGCGATGCGCGGCGATGACTTCGCACATCGCCAGCAGCTCGGTGTTGGTGTTGTAGGCGTCCGGCGGGTAGATCAGCGCGGTCGCAACGCCAAACGCGCCGTCCTGCATCGCCTCAGCGACGACACGGCGCAACGTTGCGAGATCGTCCGGGGTGGGGTCGCCCATCTCCCAACCCTTGGTGTACATCCGCAGCGTGCCCCCGCCGATGAACGACCCGAAGTTCACCGAGATATTGCGGGTGGAGAAGTCGTCCATCCAGTCGCGGAAGCGGCTCCAGCTGCGCACCTTGTCGACATCGGCTTCCGGTATCGCCTGAAAGGCGCGCAGCCCTTCGTCCATGCGCCCGCCGAACGGCGCAGGCGTCCAGCCCTCGCCCATGATCTCGGTCGTCACACCCTGGGTAACCTTCGAGACGGAGCGGCCATCGGTAAAGAACGGGATCAGCGAATGGCTCTGGATATCGATGAAACCGGGGCAGACGACCATGCCATCCGCCACGACCACTTCCCGCGCCTCTGCCGGGTCGATCGTCCCGGCCGGCGCGACCGCCGAGATACGGTCGCCAGTGAGGGCGACATCGCCGTAGAACCACGGGTTGCCGGTGCCATCCACCACTTTGGCGCCAGTAATCAGCACATCATGGGGCATCTGCCAGTCCTTTCTGTTCCGCTGGGAGGATCGCACAGATGCGTGCTGGGTGGGAGGTTTCACGTTATCCTCGTGTGCTGTGTCAAAGTCGTCCGAAGACGGCAGTATCGAGGTCCGCTGGCGGTGAGATCCCTCATGCTCCGGTCATCCCAGCCGAAGTGGAGGGATCTCCAGTGAGCGACCCAGCAAGCCAAGCGGGGAATGGCGTGTTCCCGGCTAGATCGCGCCAATCTTCCGGCTGGAGATCCCTCCACTTCGGTCGGGATGGCTGTGGGGGAGCATGGTTCGCTGGCGCAACTTCGCTGCATGACGACCGCGGATGACGTTGCAACAGCCCCGCTATCCGCATGTGCTGTGCCAGCATCGTCCCTCGTCGTCACCGCGAACCGCGCTACCCGCGAAACACCGTATTGCCCGGTCATCCCGAGCGAAGGGCAACGGCTCACGCCCCAGCGGCATCGCCAACCGCGCACAATACCCTCCCCCACAGTCATCCCGAGCGACGTCGAGGGATCTCCATGCAGCGAGGAGGGAACGCCTGCCCAAGAACGCGGCGTTCCCGCTCCAGGTTGCCCTGACCTTCCACATGGAGATCCCTCCACTTCGGTCGGGATGACTGTGGGGGAGGGCGCTGCGTGGGATCTACTTCCGTGACGCCAGCAACTGATCCGCTGGCCGCCTGCGGCTCATCGGGCTGGGAGCGGAGGGCGAAGCGCTGGGGTTCCAGCGCGCATCTGCGCGACCCGTGCTGCTAACCCGTTGACCTGGGCGAGGATATCTTCCGGCGTGCCGCTCAGGTCGAGCGCGCGGACCTCCAGGCGCTTGCCGGTGTGACGCACCGTGGCAGTCGTTTCCTCGCGCTCCCCTCGTGCATAGATCAGCAGCCCGCCGGGTACATCCGCCGCGATGGCGTAGGCTAGTAGTTGGTAGAGGTCGGCGTTGGGGGCGACCTGCTGCGAGTACAGGCGCTTGTACTTTACGTCGCCCACGAACGTGCAGCGTCCACCCTCCCACCAGGAGATATCCGGCTTCAGCGTCCCCACCGGCTTCGTCCAGCCGCAGGCCGGCGTCCCCCTGACGCAGTGTGCGCTCGCTCGCCTGCAGTGCATCGCGCAGGGCAGCGATGACGAAGTCCTCGAAGAGCGCGTTCATGTCGACCAGAAAGGCCGCTGCCGGCACGACGCGCTCGCACCTGGCACGCAAACTGCTCGATGAGGGACTGCGGATGCAGGCGCATCCTGGCGTCGTCTTTCGCTCTAGGCCAGCCGGACGCCGGGCTGGCCTCGCGCTCGGGCCGGATATCTGGGAGGTTGCCCGCGTCTTTCGCCAACTGGATGCCACCGGCGACGA
>QEUZ01000032.1 GCA_003577355.1 Chloroflexota bacterium
GGTGCGGCTGTTCCAACACAATGGCAGCGGGACCATCGAGGCCTATCGCGCCATCACCTCGGTCGATCCTGTCGGGCGCAGTTTCCGATGGGATGCAGCACTCAAGCTCGCGCCAAGCTTTGCCGGCGACCCAGTCTTCGACCTGACGCAGCCCATTGAACTGGAGAGCGTGGCGTTCACCCTGTCGGTATACGAGCAGGGCCGGCTGCGCGCCATCTATGACGATCTCTCTATCGTCCCATTCCACGCGCGCTACGCCCCCGCTGTGATCAACGTGAACCTTGCCGACCCGGAAGACCGGCGCCAGGCGCTGCCGCTCATCCAGATAGACGATCTACACGCCGGCGCGACGCCGCCTCAATGGGGTGACTGGTTGCCCGACGCCCACGCGGCCACCGCAAGCTTCCAGCAGGAGGTGCTCTCCCTTCAGTGCGGCATGAATGGCCTGACCGCGCTGACCGCGCAGGACTTCACCGGCGACCCCAGCGCAGACCAGCGCACCGGTCTGCGCACCCTGGAACTGGAGCCGGAGGTCGCGCTGGTAGCCGTGCCGGATATTCTGATTCAACCGCTGCCGCCTGTGCGCCGGGACCCGACGCCGCCGCCCAAATTCAATCTCTGTATCGAGTCGCCGCCGCCGCCAGCGCCGCTGCCCTTGCCGCCGCTGTTGTGTCCCGACGTGGAAGAGCAGCCGCCCACCTTCGACACGACCGACATTGCGCTGGTACAACAGGCGGTTGTGCTCCACTGCCAAACGCTGGCCGACCGCTTTGCCCTGCTGGACCCGCTGCCGCCAAGCGACACCAATTTTGACCCCAGCCTTGTCCTCCAGTGGCGATACCAGTTCGATTCCAGTTACGCTGCCCTCTATTATCCCTGGGTGCTGGTCCCCGACCCGCTGCAGCTTGGCGGCCAGGTTGTGCGCGCCGTCCCGCCCAGCGGCCATGTGGCCGGCGTGATGGCACGCACGGACACAACCCTGGGGGTGCATGTGGCCCCGGCCAATGCCGTCTTGGAATGGACCCAGGGCTTCACCGAGGATGTGTCCGCCGAATGGCAAGCAATCCTCAACCCAGCCCATGTCAACTGCTTGCGCGCCCTGCCCGGTCATGGGCTGCGCGTCTACGGCGCGCGCACGGTCAGCAGCGAAGCGCTGCTGCGCTTTGTCAATGTGCGGCGCACACTGCTCATGATCGAAAAGGCGTTGGATCTCTCGCTGCAGTGGACGGTCTTCGAGCCGCATGACGTATTGCTGCGCCAGTCGGTGAGCCTGGTCATCGCCAGCTTCTTGACTGCCCTGTGGCAGCAAGGCGCGCTGGCCGGACGCGACCCGGAACAGGCCTTTTTCGTGCGCTGCGATGATGTCAACAACCCGCCCGACGTGGTGGCGCTAGGCCAACTGATTGTGGATGTGGGTGTAGCCATCGTGCATCCCAGCGAGTTTGTCGTCGTGCGTATCAATCGTGCGCGGGAGGAACTGATGATTACCGAACCTAGTGGAGTGACAACATGACGATTGGCCGGCGCAACGACCCCTTTACCGCATACAATTTTCTGGTCGTCATTCTCGATTCAGGCAGCGAGATCGCCACAGCGGTCAAGCGCATCGACCGGCTGGCAACCGCTGGGTTCAGCGAGTGCAGCGGGCTGGAGAGCACGATTGACGTAGAGGAATATCGCGAAGGAGGCAACAATAGCGCCGTCCTCAAATTCCCTACCCGCGCTGTCACCAGCCCCATCCAGCTCAAACGCGGCGTGGGCGAGCGCGCCGACCTCTGGGTCTGGCACAACGGGTTTATGTTGGGCCGCGGCCAGCGCCGCGATGGGCTGATTGTGCTGCAAAACGAGAGCCGAGAGCCGGTCAAAATCTGGGCCTTCTATCGGGGTATTCCCACCAAATACCGTGGACCAACCCTGGCTGCATCCCAGAACGAAGTCGCCATCGAAGAGCTGGAAATCACCCACGAAGGGCTGGCCCTGGTTTCGCCGGCCACCTCGTTGAGCAGTGTGATCGGCGGCGTGCAATCGGCCATCAGCACCATTAGCGAATTAGTATGACTAGAGAATTAGTGAGACGATGGACACCTTTATCCACGAAACAAACCTGACCATCCGGGCGACAGATTCCGAAGCCATTCTGACCCCCAGACTGCTGCGCCAGATCGTCAATGAAGTCGTGGCCGAACTGGAGCAGATGGACATGTATGCCCAGCGCCGGCAGCGGATCCGCCGCATCGAACAGGGCGCGCTGCTGCGCGACACGAATGGAACTTGAGCATGAGCCTATCGAGAGCAGTATTCACGCGGCTGGCCCGCGACCTGACGCCCGTCCCCAATGGCAGCATGACGGTGCAATACAACCCCGGCGAATTCACGATGACCAAAGGCGTGCAGTATGCCGAGGTCGCCATCCCTGGGTTGGATATGCCGGTGCAGCAGTTTATACGCGGCCAGGCCGAGACGCTCACGGTCGATCTCTTCTTCGATACGACCGAGTTTGGCATGGACGAAGGAGACAGCGTTACTCCCGTAACCTTGCTCACCGATCAGTTCTATCGGCTCACCCGGATCGACCCGCAGACAAAAGCGCCCCCGGTCTGCTATTTCAGTTGGGGTGAGCGCGGCTTCCCTGGCTCCAATCTCCAGCGCGGCGATACACAACTGCGCCAGAATGGGTTTCGCTGCTTGGTCGAAAGTGTGACCCAGAAGTTCACGCTCTTTAGCCCTCTCGGCGCACCGCTGCGCGCCACCCTCTCCGTCAAACTGCGCGAATACCAGACCCTCACCGATCTGGTCAGCGCGCTGGAAGAGAGTGTGCAGCTCATTGCCGAAGGCGAGACGTTGGATCAGATCGCCAGCCGAGAATACAACGATCCCAGCCGCTGGCGCGAAATCGCCGAGTTCAACGGCCTGGATGATCCCCTGCTCTTGACGCCAGGCTCCCTACTCGACCTGCCGTCGCTCTAGCCATGACTCTATTGATCCCACCCTATCGCCTACCGCTGAACCGCAGCGCCTCGTCTGACGAGGGGCCTTATGAAGATTTCTATGTGCCCCAGTTCGAGGTGAAGCTGGCCCCCAGCCCAAACAGCCCGGCGCAAGTTCTGCCCCTCGAGGTGGTGCGCGATGTGATTCAGGTGACCTATCAGGACAACGTGCAAGAGATCGATTCCTTCTCCCTGGTGATCAGCAATTACGAAAGCGACCTGAGCCAGGCACAGCCGGGACTGCGCTCCAAGTATGAACCGCCGTCGCGCCCCGAATTCGCCGAGTTGTTCGACCCCGGCAAACGCATCGAGCTGTCGATGGGCTACCAGGGGAACCTCCAGCTTATGCTGAAAGGGGAGATCACGACGCTGGAACCTAACTTCCAAGGCGCAAGCCTGACGCTCTCCGTCAGCGGGCTGAATGTATTACACAGCTTCCGCGCCGAGCAGCACACCTATGCCTGGGAGGATACCAAGGACAGCGATATTGCCCTGGAGATCGGTCGCAATGCGCAGACGCGCAACCGCCCTGGAATTGGCTTTCCGGTGCGTATCAAAGACGCAGCGCGCGCCGGCGAAGTGCCCGACCCCTATGTCTTTATGAACAACCAATATGACATCATGTTTCTGATGGAGCGGGCCAGACGGTGTAACTATGAACTGGTTTTGAAAGAGGTGAACGAGCGCGGCCAGCCCGATCCACATCTTTATTTTGGCCCATCAGAAGGCCCGGAAGCACCGGCATACCATCTGGAATGGGGCCGCTCTCTGGTCGCGTTCCGGCCCACGCTGACGACCGCGCGCCAGGTATCCGAGGTCGTCGTGGCCGGCTGGGACCTGGAACGCAACCAGCGCATCGAGGGGACGGCCTCCTGGGAAAGCCTGATTCCACGGCGCGACAGCGCCGAACGCGCCCGCCAACAACGCTTGATGCAGGCGTTTGGCAGCCGCCGCGAGATCATCACCGACCAACCGGTGCGCTCGCAGCGCGAGGCCGAGGACCGGGCCAGACGCATCCTGCGCGAACTGCACAAAGGCATGGTGGAGGCCTCCGGTGAGACCATCGGACTGCCCGACCTGCGCGCCGGGCGTAAGGTGCAGATCGACGGGGTAGGCGACCGATTTAGCGGCCACTATTATGTCACTGAATCGATGCACACGATCAACGACGGCGGCTACAAGACGACCTTCAAGGCCCGCCGTGAAGAGATCGAGTAGCAGCGCCCTTTCTACCAGATGTGTCCAGACAGATGTGTCCAGAGCCGGGTGTATCTAGACTGTACACCCCATTTAACAGGAAAATCGGGAGCAGACCATGAGCAAAATCTACGGCGTGGTGCCGGGAAAAGTGACCAGCGACCCGGATGAGATGGGACGCGTACGCGTGCGGCTGGAATACTTGGGCGGCGAGAACGAGACCTACCCCGCGCCGGTAGCCACCTTCATGACCGGAGCGGACCGCGGCTCCTGGTTTATGCCGGAGATCGGCGACGACGTGTTGTGTGCCTTCGAACAAGGCAACAAGGAAAAGCCCTATGTCGTGGGCTTCCTCTGGAATGGCCAACATCGCGCACCGGAGACCGACAAAAGCAAGCGGCTGCTGCGCTCGGTGAAGGGGCATGAGATCACCATCTTCGATGCCGACGGGACCGATGTGATGATCGGAGACGGCTATATTCGCATCAGCGACGCAAGCGGCAATTTCTTGGAAATGGGCAACCACTCGATCACGCTGCATTGCACGGGCCGGCTCAGTCTGGAAGCGCCGATTGTCACGGTCAACAACCGTGTGGCGACGACGGTGCCTTCGACATTCTAGGGAAAAGGGATCCTGTTATTGCGCTCACGGAGTGGGGCGCTGCCCCAGCACAGCACCAATTCAGATTGGAGATAGACGAGGCGACCGATGGTGGACATTCTGTGCATTGAAGTGCCGAAAGCAGAGCCGCTCAAGATTTCACTCCCCTTTGGCGGCCAACTGCGTTCGATTGTTAACCCGGGGATGGGTCCGCCCTCCGACTGTGACGTCGTCCACGGGCTGCTGTTGCAGATCACGCCCATGATGGCCAGCATGACCTGTCTGCTGGCAGTGCTCAAAGTGGTGCAAGCGATCAAAGATGCGACCACCGCAACCCCGCCCTTGATCGGCGGGGTTCAAGGCATCATCGATGCTATCGACATGATGACCGACTGTCTGGGCGTCCTAATTCCCATAAACATGTGTACGATGATCAAAGATATCTTGCGGCTGATCATCGCCTATCTGAACTGCATGATCAGTGCGTTGGAGAGTATCCTCAATTTCCAGATCGGCATCGACCTGAACGCAGCCCAGGGCGACCCGGTGCTGCTCGCCTATCTGGAATGCGCGCAGGAAAACGCCCAGCGTTCGATGGATGGCATGATGGCTTCGATGCAGGGGTTGGAACCGCTCTTTGAACTGATCAACACGGCGCTGTCCATCGTCGGCGAGGATCCGATTGAACCGCCCGACCTTGCCGTCGCGACGCCGACGCTGGCCGGCCTGGCCGGTGACCAGGATCCACTGGAACCGATCAAGACCATCGTGCAAGTCCTAGAGACGATCGCCGGTGCGCTGCCTTGCTAGGGGCTGATCAGGGGAATAATCAGAAATGATGAACCGAGACATCCTAGGAACCGGCTGGAAGTTTCCCGTACGCATCGACGTGCGCGGCGGCTTCGCCTTCGCCGGCGGCGAACAATCCGTCCAGGAGGCGATCTGGATCATACTCGGCACGGCCTTGGGCGAACGACGCATGTTGCCCCGCTTTGGCTGCGGCATCCATGAATATGTGTTTGCGCCCAACAGCCCGGCCACGCGCGGCGTCATCGGCGACCAGGTGCGCCAGGCGCTCACCCGCTGGGAGCCGCGCATCGACGTGCTGGATGTGCTGGTGGAGACCGTACCGGCGGAAGAGCTTACCTCCAACCAACTGCTCATCCGCGTGAGTTATCGGATCCGCTCCAGCAACACGATACAAAATCTGGTCTACCCCTTCTATATCGAGGAACAGCAGACATAAGCAGGGTTGACTATCGGTAGGACTAACTTGAGATAGGCTAACTTGAGGTGATAGGGTCATGGCTTTAGAAGCGCCCGTCCTAGATGACCGGACCTTCCGGGATATATTTGATGAGGCCAAAGCGCTGATCCCGCGCTATGCCCCCGAATGGACCAATCACAACGATCATGACCCAGGCATTACCCTGTTGCAGCTATTCGCCTGGATGACCGACATCCTGCTCTACAGGGTCAACCGCGTGCCTGACCGCAACTATATCAAGTTCCTGCAGTTGCTCGGCATCGAACTGCAGCCAGGGCAGCCGGCCAGTGTCGAACTGACCTACACACTCTCGCGCGATGACCTGGACACCGTCCTGATTCCTCAAGGCTCGCTGGTCGCTGCGGCCGAGCCAGACGAACAAGGCGAGAATATCGTTTTTGAAACCGAAGAGGCCTTGATCGCGCTGGGCGCAAAGCTGGCTGCGGTGCAAGTCTATGACGGCGTAGGCTACTCGGTGCAGACCGCGGCCAACGACGCGTTGGAGCAGACACTCTATCCTTTTGGCGTCTACGCTCGCGAAGGAAGCGCGCTCATGCTGGGTTTCGCGTCGCCGCTCCCTTTCACGGCGCAACAGGTGAATCTCGCGGTCACGGTGCAAGAAGCTACCGAGATCACCAGCGCCGCCTGCAATCTACAGCTTGAGTCCCTCCCCTTGGCCGCCGTACTCATCTGGGAATATTGGGACGGCAAAGGCTGGCTGCCGTTGAGCGTAGATAAAGACGAGACTCAGGCCCTACTACGCAGCGGGCATATCTATCTGCAAGGGCCGGGCAAAAAGGCCGTCAAAGCGGCGCTGGGCAATGCGCCGGATGCCCTCTATTGGCTGCGCTGCCGCTTGGAACGCAGCTTCTACGAGACTGCGCCCCGGCTGGTCACGGTACGCACCAATACGGTGCGGGCGACACAGGCGCTCACCACACGCGACGAGGTGTTGGGGGGTAGCAATGGCCGGCCAAATCAGCGATTCTTCCTCGCCAATACGCCTGTCGTCCCATTGGCAAGCACGCAACAGGTGATCGGCGCGGGCGGCAAGCGCATCACCTTGCGCTCGATCCGGCTCGAAGTCAGTGAACGGCCTATCGTCGACGAAGACCGCGGCTTTCAGGTCTGGGAAGAGGTCGACGATTTCCTTGCGTCCGGCGAAGACGATCCCCACTTCACGCTCAACCGAACCACCGGCGAGATCCAGTTTGGCGACGGCAAACGGGGACGCATCCCGGTCGCCAACCCGACCAACCCCACTGGCAATATCGTGGCCCGTCTCTACCGCTATGGGGGGGGAGAACGGGGCAACGTCGGCGCGGGTAAGCTCACCAACCCCCAAACCTTTGTCGCCAATCTGGATTCGGTCACCAATCTCTTCCCGGCCGGCGGCGGCAGCGATGAGGAAACAGTAGAAGAAGCCAAGCAGCGTGCGCCGAGTGTCCTCAAGAGCCGCGACCGCGCGGTCACGACCGAGGACTTCGAGTATTTCGCGCGCGCGACCCCGGGCGTCCATGTGCGGCGGGCGCTGGCGCTGCCCCTGGTCCACCCGATGATCGAGGGTGCGCAGATCCCCGGCGTTGTGACGGTGGTGGTAGTGCCGGAGAGCGACGACCCGCGGCCCATGCCCAACCAGCGCACCCTGACCGCGGTGTGTGAGTATCTGAACAAACGCCGCCTCCTGACTACGGAAGTCTTTGTTACACCGCCCACCTATCGCAAAGTGAGGGTCGAGACAGAAATCGTCGCCCAGCCACAAGCAGATCTGGCCGCAGTCAAACGCGGCGTCGAAACGGCGCTGACGACCTTCTTCCATCCCTTGCGCGGCGGCGGTGGGCAGGGCTGGGCCTTTGGCCGCACGATCTTTTTCTCGCATGTGGTGCAGACCATCCTGAGCGTTCCGGGGGTCGACCGCATCCGCGACAACCAACTGGTGATCTTCCTGGACGACGTGGCCCAGCCTTTTTGCCGAGACGTGCCGCTGAATGAAGGTGAACTGCTCTACAGCGATGGCCACGACCTCGAAGTGATCTATGAGAGATGATCTATGAAAGGCAGCCTGGTATGGCGGTGACAGACCGGCCCTTTGTCTTGCTAGCCGAAGCCAGCGGCTGGCAGGACATCGAGAGCAGCGCGGGTGTGCGGCTCGGCGCGACGCTACAGTTGCAGTCGCTGCCGGGCGACCCGCGGCCCGTGGCCGATGCAAATGGTGGCTTCGGCGGGCTGACCCTGCCTTCGACGCTGGCGCTGGACCGCCAGGGCCGCATCTATATATTGGACGGTGACATCATCTGTCGCTATGACCCCTGCCTGGGCTGCTTCGAACGCCTGCCCACCGTGGGCGGGAGTGGTCATGCGCCGCGCCGGTTTCTGCGCCCCACCGGCATGACCATCACCCGACGCAATGACTTGGTCGTCGCCGACAGCGGTAACCGGCGTGTCCAGATGTTCACCCTGAAAGGTCTCGTGTTGCGCGGCCTGTGGGGTCCCTTTCGGGTTGACGCAACCGCAGACGGGCCGGCCATCACGCCAGTGCGCCCGGCGCGACCCGACCCCTGCGACGCACCTGGCGAGCTGACCTATGCCGCCGGGACCTGGTTGCCCTGGGACGTCGCCGAAGACTCGGCGGGGTGGCTCTATGTCTCCGACCATGCCAACGGGCTGGTCCATCGCTTTGACACCCTCGGTTGCTGGCGAGGGGCCTGGGATGGCGTGGACAATGCCGGCAACCGGCTGGCGCGCCCGACCCACCTGGCCGTCGATTGCTTCGACCATCTCTACGTCGTGCAAGAAGGCCAGGCCGCGGTCGTCGTGCTGGCCGCCGGGCCAAAGGGCGACGGGCGCTTTGTGCGGCATATTGCCCAGCCGGAGGAGGCAGGCAAGGGTTTTGCCGCCGGCCCCATCGGCTTCGGAGCGGATGGCCGGCTCTATCTGACCGATGCCCGGAGCGGTTGCGTCTATGTCTATGACGATGCCCAGACGCAAGCCTGTCGCTGCCACGCCTTCAAGGGCAGGAGCGCCGGGCTGGCTTGCGCCGGGGATGGGCAGTTGCTGCTGGCAGACCGGCTTGGCAGCCTGCTCTATACCCTGCACCAAGACGCCAACGTCGCCGCAGAAGGCACAATCATCCTCGGCCCACTGGATAGCCGGCGCTATCGCTGCCCCTGGCACCGCGTGGAACTAGACGGACGGATCGAGCCGGCCACATCGGTGCAGGTGGAGACTTTCAGCGCCGACGCGTCCAAGTCGGACGCTCAGATCAGCCTGCTGCCTGACCATCGTTGGCAGACCAAGGTGGTGAACGGCACGGTAGGCGATGGCCGCTGGGACTGCCTTGTGCGTAGCGAACCGGGACGCTATCTGTGGGTCAGACTGACGTTGCGCAGCAACAGCCAACAGACGCCTGTCATCCGCGCTGTGCGCGTCTTTTACCCGCGCCAATCCTCGCTCCAATATCTGCCCGCCGTCTATCGCGAGGACGCGCAAAGTGCCGAGTTTTTGGACCGGTTCCTCTCGATCATGGATTCCCTTTGGGGCGGCATCGGCGAAACGATCGACAACATCGCCATGCTCTTTGACCCAATGGCTGCGCCGGTTGAATTCCTGGCCTGGCTCGGTTCTTGGCTGGGGCTGGCGCTGGAAGAGCATTGGCCTGAAGCCGCACGCCGCGAGTTGATCCGGCAGGCCCACCGTCTCTACGCGCTGCGCGGCACGCCTGCAGGGCTGAAACTGCACCTGAGCATCTATGCCGGGTTTGAACCGGCAGTATTGGAACATTACCGGCTGCGACGCTGGGCTTTTCTGAACCGCGCGCGGCTGGGTGACCAGTCCGTCCTATGGGGAGACGATATCCTGGACCGGCTCATGCTCGACGAATTCAGCGAGATCGGCGAGTTTCGCCTGCTCGACCACGGCACAGCCCAGCGCGATCCCTATGATGTCCACGCGCACCAGTTTTCGGTCTATATGCCGCAGTTGCCCGCATCCCAGGCAAGCGCAGGCCGGCGGCGCAGCCTGGAGCGCATCATCGAGCTATCCAAACCTGCGCACACCCAGGCGCATTTGATCCTGACAGAACCAGGGATCTGCGTAGGTCGCCAGGTCATGGTAGGCGTCAACACTGTGATCGGCTGTCTACCCAGCGGCGTCGTAACCGGCGCAAGCCACCTGGGAGACGGCACACTGCTTAGCCATCCGCCGGATGAGTTCGGACCCCCGTCCATCCAACTTGGGCGGCGTTCACGCATCGGCCAAGATACGCGAATTGACGCGTAAGCTCGCATGAGGGCTGCCTTCGATGACGGTCTTGATCCGGCCTAAGCTCTAGGAGCGAAGGAGAATCTGCCATGGCAAACTGTTTGCGCTGCAACGGTCAGCCCCATGACAAGCATTGTGTGGTCTGCGAAGTCGACGAGATGGCGCGCAACCACTATTTCGTCGGCAAATGGCTTGGCGAACGGGACTTCGCCGGCGAACAGTTCTATCATATCGGCAAGGCCCGCCGCCACAACAAAAACCTCCACGGCTATGGCACGGTATGTGGCCTCAAGGTCAAAGAGCACCCACGGCCGGAGTGCCGCCGCCAGTATGTCGTGATCGAACCCGGTGTGGCCGTGGACTGCTGCGGGCGTGAGATCGTGACGCCCCACGAGGAGACAGTCGACTTTCGCGCTTTGTTCCTGGCCGCCTGGCGCAAGGATCATGGTCGCAACGCCACGCCGGACGCCAACGAACATACATTTCAAATCCGGGTGTGTTACGACGAGTGCCCGACCGAAGAGGTGCCGGCGCTCTTCGACGACTGCGCCTGTGACGACACGGCGACGCAGCCCAACCGCATTTTGGAGACCTATCAATTCGACGTGCGGGTAGACCCGCCGCCCAGCGGTGAAGACCCAGCCGGGGTCAGGCTGGCGTGGCAACACACGCTGTCAGTAGACGATTCGTTCCGTGCCGTCGTCGACGTGATCCATGAACAGGTCTATGTGCTGACCAACGAGAACCCCGGCGCGATCTATGTCTACAGGCTGGACAATCACAGCCTGATTGGGCATCACGATCTCCCGGCGCAAGCACAGGATATGGCGCTCGCCGCCGACGGTTCCCGCGTGTATGTGGCCCTGGCCGCGCCGGAAATCGTTCAGGTGCTAGACCTATCGGCAGTCGGGCCTAGCGGCGGCGTCGAGGTCAACGACTTGCCGCATCCCGGCGCGGCAGGCGGCGATCTCCGGCTGGCGGTCTCCCCAACCGATGGACGGCTCTATGTGCTGGTAAGCGCGGCAGCGCAAGTCGTCGCTTGGAATGACAGCATCAACACGGCCGGCGCGGACCTGGTCGCTGCCCAGATCGGCCAGGTCGCGGTCAGCGCCACGGCCGTGGACCTGGCGGCTGCCCCGGATGGCAGCCGCGTGTTCGTGGCCAATGGCGACCCCAGTCTCGGCATCATCGACGCCGCGGACCTAACCGCTGCCCCCAGCACCCTGGCTACCCCCGGTCTGACAGCCTCTACCCTGGCCACCACGCAGACGACCGCTGGCGTGCGCCTCTATGCTGCCGGCAGCAGCACCGGCAATGTGCAGGCGTTCGATGCAGACGCGCTCGCGCCGTTGGGCGCGGCCCAGAGTCTCGCGCCGGCGACACCCGTCGACCTCGCCACCTCGATCAACGGCCGCTGGCTCTATCTATTGGTGGAGGAGGCCGGCGAGGGGCGCGTCGTCGTGGTCGATGCCCATGCCCTGGCGGTCGACGAGCCTGCCATTGGCGCAAGTATCGTCGTCGGAGCCGGCCCGCAAAGTATCAGTTTCGTAGCCGAGTCCAGCCGGCTCTATGCAGCGTTTGCGGGCGAAGCGGCTGACGAGCCGCCGGGCGGCGTCGCCATCATCGAGGTGTTGGAGACAGCGTGCGCCACGATCTTCGAACGCGCCATCGATGGCTGTCCCACCTGCCCCGACGACGCGTGCCTGGTGCTCGCCACGGTCGAGAACTATGTCTATGATACCGCTGTCGACAACGCTGACCTGGACAATCTGAGCGAACGCCGCCTATTGCCCAGCACCAGCGATCTCTACGACGTGATCCGCTGCCTGCTCGACTCGCCGGCCGGCGGCGGACAGGGTGAACAAGGCCCCCCAGGCGAACCAGGCCCTCAGGGCGAACAGGGTCCTCAGGGCGAATCAGGTCCCCAGGGTGAGCAAGGTCCGGCGGGCGAGCAGGGGCTACCGGGCGAACCCGGAGAGCCAGGGCAAAGCGTGGAGGAAGTAAATGTTATCTTCGTCGACTGTGACACGCCTGCGTCGTCGAACTATGACCCGGCGACAGGTATCCTGACGCTCGTCATTCCCAGCGGCTGTGCGCCGGAGGAGGACCTAGCCCACGTCTGCGCTATCAACTGGGACCATGCCGGAACCATGTCGCGGGCGGTCCTCTCCGACGTCGGCATCGTCCTCGCCTTCGACAAGGAGATATTGGCCGAGGATATCCATCGGCATTCGCTGCAGTTGCTCGTGCAGAACCCGGAACTGAGCAATGCCTTGATGACCTGTTGGTGCGAGCTAGAAGGCGAGATTTCCGGAGTGACCGTGGTTTTGGAGCCAGGCGACGCCGAGGGCGCCTGCCGGATCGTGGAGGTCGGCGATCCTGTGACGACCGGTCCGGTACTAGGCGCACGGCTGCGGCCCATCCAGATACCTTCCGTTGGGCCGTATCGGGTGGTGTTCAAGGGGGACTTTGTCCGCCGCTCCGACCCCGATGCTGAGGGGCGACGTCCTGCCGTGGATGCCGATCATCTGCCGGAATATTTGCCCAACCGCCGGTCAGGCGACGGCGTGGAAGGCGGGACGCTCGAAAGCTGGTTCAGCCTGGACGACTAGCCGACTGGACGATGTACCGGCGATTCGCCCGGCCATATTGGAGCGGTTGCGGTCCTATCTGGGCCGGTACAGGCCCATCATAACTGGCTGCAACGCAGGTCGAACAGACTGTCCGAGAAGGAAAACGGTCGCGACACTGGCTCGTCGATCCAAGGGAGAAGATGATGCATAACAGGATTCGTGCTCCATATCGCGTGCGCAATGTCCAATATGGATGCAAAGACCAGTGCGACTGCCCTGCCTGCTCCGGTCTGGTCTGCCTAGACCGTCCGCGCTACTTTGCGGGGCAGCTACTCACCGAGCGGGAACTCAACAGCCAGTTGGCATATACCATTGCCAAGAACAAACTGCATAATCGGTACTTGTGGGGCTACGGCATCGTCTGTGGGCTGGAGGTCACCTGCCACGGCTGCGACAGCGGGATGGTCACCGTTCACCCTGGCTATGCCCTCGACGCGTGCGGCAACGACGTCGTCGTCTGCGAAGCGCATGATTTTGACGTGATCGAGGCCATCAACGCCTGCCGGCGCCAAGAACCGTGCGATTGCGATCCCTGGCGTGAGTCGCGCCGCCTGGATTGCCGCGATGCGGAACAGGAGTGGTGCATCACCATTCGCTATCGCGAAACCGAAGGCCGGCCCACAACAGCCCTGGTCAGCCAGACCAACGGTCAATGCGGCTGTGGACATGGCAATGGCTGCGGCTGCGGTCAGAATGGCGGTCAGAACGGCAAGCGCGCGGCCCAGCCCGTACAGCAAGCGACCAAGGTCGGTCGATGCGAGCCGACCCGTACCCTGGAGGGCTATGAACTGGATGTTCTCTGTCTGCCCGACGAGGATGACGCCGAGCAAGACGGTATCGGCGCGCTGCTGGAGCAACTGAAGAAGCTGGGCTTGCACCTGCCGGTGGAATGTGTGCTACAGTGCATCGCCGATTTCCAGCGTTTTTCAATCCAGGCCCAACAGATCAGGGATCTCCTGGACAGCTTCACCGCGCGCAATCAAGTGTATCAACTGCTGTGCCGCCTGCTGGACGACGTACGCAACTACTTGCTCGACAGCCGCCTGACCTACTGCGATCTAACGCGCCAATTGGGGCTGATTGTCTGCCCGCAGCCACCGCTCTCGACTGCCGGCTGGCCGGAATATCAAAGTTTGGTGCAACAGGCGCTGAACGCAGTAGCGCAAATCCTGATCAATGCACTCCAAAACTGTCTCTGCCTGGAAGCGCTGCCCAAGTGTCCTGCAGACCCCTGCGAGGATCGGCTGATCTTAGCTTGTGTCACCGTCCAGGATGGCCGCGTGGTGAGCATCTGTCACAGCAAACGCCGCTATGTGCTGACCGTCCAAAACCTGATTTCAGCGCTGATCTCTGTAGTCTTCTCCAACTGGTGCTGCGAACCGTTCAACTTCGAGCGCGACCCGACCGGCCTACGCGGCAACGTTTTTGAACCGGCGTTTGGCGTCCGGATGAGTTCGCGGCCGATGGCCGCGGCCGCCAATCTGATGCGGATGTTTGCCGCTGAACCTGCCTTTGCCACAGCCCCCCTGGAAGAGACATGGGACCCAGCGGTCTTGACCGGCCAACCGGTCGAGACTGTGCGCGAGATGCTCGGCGACCAGGTCGTGGCCGAGGAGACCGTGGATTGGTCGGCTCCCGAAACACTCTTGCGCAATATGGAGACGCCTGTCCTGCGCAAGGATGAACCGCTCAAGCTGTATATAGATGCGCGGGGGCAAGTCGTCGGCATCGGCAGATACGCCGCATCCCAACATTTGCGCTTGGAATTGGCGCGGGCGAATGAACGCATCAGCGCGCTTGAAGCGCAGGTGACCGCGCTGCTGGACAGATTGTAGGGAGACAATGACCATGGCGGACAATCTGATCGAGCGTCTACATACTTATCACGGGCAGAGCCTTAGCGCCAAGGACCTGGCTGAAGAGCAAGCCTACCATCGCGACATGCGCCGCCGCCACAACCTGGGCCATCACACCTTCGGCATCGTCGTCGGCCTGGAATTGGTCGAGCAGCCGTTGGAGGGTGGCGGAGATGCGATCGACGTCTTGCTGATGCCGGGCATGGCGGTCGACGGCTATGGCCGTGAGATCGTAGTCATGCGCCCGCATAAATTGGATACCAGCGACTTCCTGCGTTTCAGCGTGGACGATCACTATGAAGTCTGGATCGGGTATGAGGAGGAGGAAGCCAATCGCGCCCAATATGGCGTGGTAACCTGCCGTCCTAATCAGTTCAACCGCACCCTGGAGACCTTTCGCGTCTATATCTTTGACCGCAACGAATACAGCCCGCCGGACAATGTCATCGTCGATGGCACGGAGGCCCGGCCCCCGGTCGATGCGGATGATCTGTCCAACATTCCGCCCGATCTATCTGTCCCTTTCCAAGAGCTGCCGCCCGATGAAATTCCGCGCTGGCTGATCCCGTTGGGCCAGGTGCGTTGGGATGGTACGCAGTTGGTGGCGGCAGCCGCCGGCAAGCTGTCTGAAGGTCGTGGCCATGTAGACATCGTCGCCGCCGAACTGCTGGCCCCCGGCCAGACGTTGATCGTCCGCGACCGCTCTATCACCCCCCTGACGAGCACCGATGTAGGGGTGGCCGTGGGGATCGAAGGTTCGCTCCAAGTCGAACGTGACATCACCGCCAAGGACGACGTCCATGTGGACGGCGGGCGGTTGGATTTCCGCCAAAGCGACGGCAGTGAGGGCGAGCTGTATCAGATTCAGCGCCTCGACGGCGAAAACGGGCCAGGAACCGAACTGCAGATCCAAATCGGGGACCAGAGCGATGGCGAGAACCGCTTGGTCGTCGCCTCCGGGCCAAACGACTTGCTGGTGGTGCGCGACAACGGCGACACCTCGGTGGACGGCAATGTCACCGTGCTGAATGAACATGCGTTGCGGCTCGACGGCGGACGGCTCGAACTGCAGAAACTCGGCGAAGGAACCCCGGACTGGGCGTTGCGCGTCGAGGGAGAGACCCTTCAGTTTATCGAGCCGGATGACGGCGACCGCGTGGTCTTTGAAGTGCTGGACGTTAGCACCGACATCAATGCGCCGGCGATCCGGCTGCACGGGGAAACGGATGCCACTCTGAGCGCCGCCCAGGTCATCGATCTGACCGACGGCGACGACACCACGCTGCACACGCATCCCGGCGCAACTACGCTGGAAAAGGGCATGGTGGAGATCGCCGCGGCCGGTGAGACTGGCACCCTGGGCCAAAGCGGGGCGCGCCTCGTCCTGCCTGCCGACGACACGCGTATCTTGACGCAGACCCAGAAAGACGACTTGACCGATGGGGGACTGACCACGCTGCATCGCCATCCCAACGGCATCCTCAACAACTTCCGGACGGTCGCGCTGCAAGCCGACGACAGCACCGATATCGCAGCCATCGATCTGGGCGTCACCATGCGCGTCGTCGCCTTTATTCACATGCGTGCCGTCGACCCGCGGGCCGACTTCGACAGCGGTGACGGGCTGTTTGCCGACATCCATCGCGTGGACGGCGTGCGCCCGCCCGGGGCCTACTGGTTCGACGGCGATCATCTAGGCGCGGACGGCTCCGATTCCAACCTTCTCCCCGCAGTCTATGCGGGCCTGGCGCGCACCATCACCTTTCGCCTGCGCAGTACACAGGACGCGGCAGTATGGGCGGAAGGCGTTGTCTTTTTTGAAAATCCCTAGATGTTTTACGAAAGCGAGGCAATATGGCTGTCCAGCAGGGACAATCCAGCCAATCTCCCAGTTATGTGATCTATGATAAGGTCACAGGCCGCCCGGTCGGTCGCTATCGGCAGTATGATCTGGCAACCGATAGCTACTGCGCGTGCGACGCAGACGAAGTTCTAAGCCTCTTTACAGGGTCAGATACCGTATTGAAGAACACGACCGACGCCGCCCCGGACAACCTGGCCGTCTTACAGTCGAACATGCCGGAGGGAGTCAGTCTGCGCACGCTGCATGTGGCGCAGCGCAGCCACCGGCTGGTCGAGCGACCAAGGCTGCACCTAGCCGCCGATCGCGATGAGTTGGAGGGAGACGGCAAGGATTCGGCCCAACTTACGCTTGCGCTCTATGACAGCCGGGGCCACATCGACGGCAAGGGCACAGGCCGAGTTCGGGTCACCACCACTCGCGGCAAGCTTTCGGCGCGCGGCGGCATGGTCGAGTTGGAGAAGGGGCGCGCCTCGCTCACACTGACCTCCGTTCCCGAGACGGTACATCAGGTCGTGGTACGCGCCGAACGCGTAGACGGCGATGCTCAGGCCGCGGAGATCACCCTGGCATTTGTCTAGGGTGATTACTGAGCGATATGTCGCGCCTCGTCATCGAACACCTGAACGCCGAATGTCTTGTTCCGCACCAACACCCGCAGCCTGAGCGGGTGCGTATCTTGCTGGACGACGCCCTTGGCGGGCTGCAGGCCGTGCTGGCGGCAGCCGCCGCGCGCTTCCTGCCCATCCAGAGCAACGCGGTTTGGTGTATTCGGCGGCTCGACCTTGACCTGGCGCTGGATGTGGGCCGGTTTGACGCCCACCAACTGGACGAACTCCTTGGCCAACGCCTGGCCGCGTCCATCGCCACCCTTCTGCGCCAGCCGCCTGACGGGCAAAATGTCCTCTTCTTTGCCGACCAAGCGCACTATGTGGCCCAGTTCGTGGTGGATTGCGCCACGGGCCGCGCTTGGCAGCGCTGGTATTATCGCCCGTTTCAGGGTCTGTCCGCGTTGAGTACGTCGCAGGCGATCCGCCAGGCCATCGTGCGCGAAGCAGACGAAGCGATCATTCCGGCCATTGTGGGATGTCTGCACGACGGCGGCCACACCGAGACCGTGCTGCGCGTGCTGACAGAAGCAGACGCGCAAGCGATCTACCAGGCAGCGCGGCGCGCAGCGGGCGGACATACATCAGGCCTCGTTTCCCAAGGCGATGTACTGCAGTTGGTGCGACTGTGGACACATGCCAACGTGCAGCCGCGCGAGGGCTACGCGTCGGCCAAGAATCGCTGGCGCGTGTGGGCAGCCTGGCGCGGCCAACAATCTGCACAACCGCCTTCGCCCGCGCAGGAGGCCGCCTGGCACGCCCTTGCCGGTCAGTGGCTGCCCTTCCTCGACTTGGTGGCAGGCATCGCCGACACAGAATCACTCCTGGCAGATGTTGCGGGCGGGCGTTTCACAGAGATTGTCCGGCGGGCGCGGCAGCCTGTCTATGCCATGGAGTACCTGCCGTCGATTCAGTCCGTCGCGGCGGGCAATCCCCGTTGGCTGCGGCAGGTTGTATCGGCGCTGGCGCCGCTGCGCAGGCCGGAAGCGACCACACAACCGGAGGCCACGCGCACCCTGGCGACCCTCTGTAGCAGCCTATTCCTGCTGCTGCCCACTATCACCGCGCTGCGCCTGCCCGACTTGTTGGAACGACACGCGCCGTCGACGGACGCGGCCCAGATATGGCGCGTGTGGTTG
>QEUZ01000463.1 GCA_003577355.1 Chloroflexota bacterium
CCAGCGGCCAGGTACTGGCGACCGCGAAGAGCGCGAAGAGCGCGAGGGCCGGCAGGTGGCGTGGAATACGGCGGAAGGTCTGGCTGGTATTCACAGCCGCGAAGTGAACCATACCGCCCTGCTGCTCGCGCGGGTCGCGCGCAGTATCAAAGATAGTGCGCATCGATGGAGGCAAGGAACGCACGTACTGCGGCGATCTCCTGCCAATCGTGCGCATCGTAGGGCAGGATACCGGCGGCTTCGAACAGGTCGAGCACCTTCGGGCGCAGGTCCTGCGGGAGCAGTGCGGCGATCGTCGGGTGGTAGCGTTCAAGGAACCGCAACTCGATATCACGCAGGAATGTCAGGTCGTAGCTCCCGAGGTCCGGGCAGATGCGGCGCACCTGGTGGAAGTCGGCGTGCTTCGCCATGTGGAGCATCCGCAGGTCCATTCCGATGTCCAGACCAAACGGGATAGAACGGCGCGGCCACACCAGCTGTGCCAGGAACCCCGGCAGCGGCAGGCCAGCCTGACGATAGAGATAGGTGAAGATCCAGGCTTTGGTGTAGTACTTCTCGCTGGTAGGACGGTGTGTCCCAGACAGCCCGATCTCGATCCACTGCGGGGCAAGGTACATGAGCAGGCGCGACAAGCCGTGGTTGTGCAGGCTGCGCACGAGGTGGAGCTCCTGCAACCCAGCGGCGTTCACGACGAGGTCGCTCTGCAGGAACGTCGGGCGCTCGACTTCTCCGGGGAGCAGCAAACAATCGCCCGAAAGATTGACTGTGTGGCCAGTCGTCACCATGCCGAGTCCGAGGTAGTCGGCATGCAGGAGCGGGACGGCGCTGTTGAAGCGGCCGGAGCGGTCCAGCCGGTGGCAGCGCAGGTTGGTGTGGCAGGTGATATCGCGGTGATGATGACTATAGCCGCGTGCTTCAAAGTCGAAGTGCTCGTAAGCCGAGGTGATCACCGCCGGTTCGACCTCCAGCGCACGCAGCAATGCCAAGGCTCCGGTTGAATCCAGCCCGCCACTGAAACTGAGGCCGATCCGCTGGCCCGGCCTGCGCGGCTCCAGGCTCGGATCGGCCGGCCCAACGACGACGCCGGGATACGCTGCCTGTAACGTCTCGGCACAGGAGCTGGAAATCGGGAAGTTGAACGACACAGCCTGGTACGTCGTGCCCACCAGGGTCATCAGCGCAGCGGCGACGGCGTCGTTATGGGCGTGGAAATCGGCTGGGATACTGAACTCGATCGCGTCCCAGCGGGTCTGGCCGGCGGCAGCGTCTTCAACGGCGATCTCGATGCGCAGCACACCTGATGCAGGAGTAGAACGCGACCCGCATCGGCACAGCGCTCATGCGGCGCCCTGGGTGTATGGGTAGATACCCGTTTCGGCAAAGAACCTGCGGATCTCCGTGAGCTCCTCAAGGTCAGCGGCAGTGCACGGCTCGATGTTGCAGTCCTCAAGCAAGGTCAGAGTACGCTCTTGCAACGGCTGCGGGACGAGTTGCAGGTATCTCGGATGATAGCGACGGATGAAGTCAAAGGAGAAATCGTCGAGGAAGGAAAGGTCATACGCGCGGAGCTGTGGGCACAGGGCGGTGACGGCGGAACGACCCTCGCGCTTGACGAACCACAGCAAGGTAATATCGGCTCCGATGCTCCCGCCCAGGTCGTAGAGTGGCTTTGGCGGCGGCAGGTTGCGGAGAGAGGGTGGCGTCTGCATGCCCAAGTCCTCGAACGCGGCCCGAAGCACCCAGGCCCGCATGTAGTGCTTGCGCGTGCCGGCCAGCGCCGACGCCGGCAGGGCACGCTCGGCGCGTTCTGGGGCCAGCTGCAGCAACATGGTGTACAGCGCCAGGGTATGGATGCCCCGTGAAAGATGCACCTCTTCCAGCCCGCCAGCATGGGCAACCAGGTCTTCCCGCAGGAAGTGTGGCGGGCGCTGGAACACCAGTGGGTCCAGATCGTCATTGGTCGTGAACAGGGCGTGGCCTGTGGTGATGCTCCCAAGGTCGAGGTACTCAGCAAAGAGCAGCGGGACGAAAAAGTTGAAACGTCCGTTGCGGTCGAAGCGGTGCTCGCGCAGGTCAGTGGCGCAGGAGACGTCGCGTCGATAGGGAGCGTAGCCCTGCGCTTCATATGCGTAGCGCCGGCCGTACTCCGATGTTACGACTGCGAATTCGCTCCCGAGCATGTGTTCCAACATGGCGCGCACGGCAGTGGAATCCAGCCCACCGCTGAAATTGAGCGCCATGCGACTACCGGGCGTACGCGATGGCAGGCTGGGGTCGATCGGCCCAACCCGCACGCCGCGGTAGTACCGTTCGAGGATGGCAGCACAGTGGCTGGAGATTGGGAAGTTGAACTCGACCTCATCGAAGCGCAGGCCAACCAGCGTCAACACAGCCGCCGCGACGAGGTCGTTGTGCGTGTGGAAATCGGGCGGGACAACATTCACGATCTCACGAGGGACGCTGATGCCAGCGTGTGGGTCTTCCTGCAAGACACGCAGCCGTAGCGCGCCGGACCGTTCGTCCCCCGACACATGGCTGGATTCGATGATCACCCTCGCCACGCCGCCAGCCTCCAACACTCAATCGGCGAGTTGCCGATACCTGGCAAAGCGGTGTTTCAGCTGCCGCCGGACGACCGCCAGTTCCTCCCAGTCCACATCGTCATAGGCAGACACCCCGCACGCTTCAAACAGGTCGATCGCCTGCCCGCGCAGGGGTTCTTCCAGGAGTCCCGCCAAAACTGGGTTATAGCGCGTGAGAAAAGTGAAGCGCAGCCGGCCAAGCACTTCCAGGTCGAGCAGGCAGAAGTCGGGGCAGATGGTGCAGACGACATCACGACCAGCGCGGCTGAACAGGTAGAGCAGTCGTAGGGCATGCTCGAAACGCCCCATCGGGCGCCGCAAGGGGCGGTCGTCGGCCAGGAGCGGCGTCAACGGCAGGCCAGCATCGCGAAACAGGTAGCGCAATAT
Source organism: Chloroflexota bacterium (assembly GCA_003577355.1). Classification (GTDB taxonomy): domain Bacteria; phylum Chloroflexota; class Chloroflexia; order Thermomicrobiales; family CFX8; genus CFX8. The sequence continues at coordinate 2,970 of QEUZ01000463.1, forward strand.
CTCGGCATTGAGATACTGCTTCGACTGCCCAGGGTGTGACGATGCTTCCAGCGCCGCGTCGATCCGTTCCGGTGCGAGGGTCAGCAGCAGCTTGCCAACTCCGATGGAAGTGAGGCTGCGAATGAGATGCACATCCTCCAGCCCTCCGGCCTGCACGGCCAGGTCACCATCCAGAAACGCCGGTCGCAAGCCGCCACGATAATCAGCCACCCCATCAGCCGTTTGCGAGAGGGTATGCCCAGTGACGATTCGGCCCAGGTCGAGGTACTCGGCGAACAGCAGCGGCACACAAAAGTGGAAGCGCCCAGCCTGGTCGAACCCACGCTGGCGCAGGTTGGTGCGGCAGGTGACATCACGGTGGTAGCCAGCAAAGCCTCGTACTTCGGCCCCGCCGATTGGGAAGTAGTCGCTGGTAATCACCAGAAAGTCGTTGCCGTAGAACTCGCGTAGTAACAACCAAACAGCAACAGAATCGGTGCCGCCGCTGAAGTTCACGCCGATCCGCTGGCCCGGCCGGCGCGGCGCCTGCGCCGGATCGACCGGCCCGATGGCAACCCCCTGGTAACGGCGCCCAAGCAGTTCGGCACAGCGTGCCGATATCGGGAAGTTGAACGACACAGCCTGGTACGTCGTGCCCACCAGGGTCATCAGCGCAGCGGCGACGGTATCGTTATGGGCATGGAAATCGGCTGGGATACTGAACTCGATCGCGTCCCAGCGGGTCTGGCCGGCGGCAGCGTCTTCAACGGCGATCTCGATGCGCAGCACACCTGATGCA
>QEUZ01000464.1 GCA_003577355.1 Chloroflexota bacterium
TCGCAATTGTGCAGGGTGCCGGTGGGCCAAAGGCCATGATCGCTGGACACCGTGTCAGTGTGATGGACGTCGTGATCTGGCACGAAAAACTTCGATTGTCGGTTGATGAGATTCTCGATCGAATTCCAACGATCTCACACGCTGATATCTACGCCGCGCTGGCTTACTACTGGGATAACCGCGAAGCCGTTGAGCAGCGTATCGCCACTGATGACGCATTCGTTGAAGAGATGCGCAGGAACAGCCCCACTCTCGAAGAACACGTGAAGAGCAGGCGAGCTGGTGCGCATTCGATTCCTGCTTGACGAACACATTGATCACGCGATCGCGCGCGGGCTGCGACGACGCGGCATTGATGTGATTACCCCGGAAGACGCCGGACTCAAGTCGTACTCAGACCCTGATGTCTTGACCTACGCGCTTCGTGAGCAGCGCGTGGTGATTACACACGATCGTGATCTCCTGCGGTTGCACAAGGAAGGGCATCCCCACGCCGGCATCGCGTTCTGCGAGGCGCATAGCCGCAGCATCGGACAGATGATTGACCGGTTGATCGTGCTGTATGAGGAGACTGACCCCCATGACATGGCGAACTTCATCGCGTACTTGTAGCGCCCCAATCCTCTGTGTTCATTGGTCGCCGAGCACTCGGCCATGGCACTCCAACGTGCGCTGGCAATCGCGCTGCTGCATCAAACGCGATGCAAGCGCTGAACCGGCAGCCTCCAACCACTGAGGATGCTCAACGATCTCCGTGCACGGGCTCACGACGACAGCCTCTGGGGTCATGCCAAACGCGTTGATCCGAACCCCGCCGTCACGTGTCGCGGCCAACGCATCATCCCCGGCGTATAGATGCACCAAGCACGGGCCAATCCCTGCCCACACTGGTCACTCGTTACTGGTCACTGGTCACTCGCAACTCATCGCATCCCCGCTGGCGTCGCGACCTCCAGCGCCTGTTCCAGGTCGGCCAGCAGGTCGTCGACGTGCTCGATGCCCGTGGAGTTAGCGCGAGACAATCTCCAAGTACTCTCTCTCCGGGAGATCGTGCAGTCTACAAGGTCGCGCAGGTCGCTCGTACGTCGTAGCCCAAGTTGCAACCGGATCTCACGGAGGAGGCTATCACCCAGTTGGGTGTTCGCACGAAACGATCGAGATAGCTTCGTACGGGCGACTCGTACCCCCGTTTCGTCAAACACCTCAAAGAACCGATGATGCCCTGCGGTTTCAACCGCTCGTAGTTTTCCTGTAAGGCAGGCTGCGATTTCGCCCGCAGTCAATTCACGCTCCCACCCGGCGAACCAACGTGCGCAAGCGAGCGCGCTGGCGCATCAAGCGAGGAGCCAGCGCTGTGTCAGCGCCCTCCAACCACTGAAGATGTTCAACGATCTCTGTGCGGAGGTTCGCGATGGCATCCTCTCGGGTCACACCAAAGGCGTTGATCGGAATTGGGTCGTCGTAGGTCGCGACGAACTCATCGCCTTCGGCGTACACGTACACCGAAATTGGGTCAAGCAGTTCCCAAGCGCCATCGAGCGAACCGGAGATCGTCACCCATTCCATAGGAACCGGCGTATCGATTCCTTCGATTGTGACCTGAACTGTGTCCGCCATTATCTGCTTCCGATCCCCGCCGGCGTCGCGACCTCCAGCGCCTGTTCCAGGTCGGCCAGCAGGTCGTCGACGTGCTCGATGCCGACCGAGAGGCGCACCAGGTTGGGGGCGACTTCGGCCTGCGAGCCAGCCACGCTGGCGTGGGTCATCTCCCCCGGGTGCTCGATCAGCGATTCCACCCCGCCCAGGCTCTCGGCCAGGGTGAAGACCTTGGTGGCCGCGACAATGCGCCGCGCCGATTCGAAGCCGCCATGCACCGTGAACGAGACCATGCCGGAGAAGCCGCGCATCTGCCGGGCGGCGACGGCGTGGTTCGGGTGGCTCGGCAAGCCGGGGTAGTAGACCGTCTCCACCGCCGGGTCGGACTGCAGCCACTCAGCAATGCGCTGGGCGTTGGCGGAATGCTCGCGCATGCGCACACCCAGCGTCTTCAACCCGCGCAGCACCAGCCAGCAATCGAACGGCCCCGGCACCGCGCCGGCGGCATTCTGATGGAACTTCAACGTGGCGCGGATCTCCGGGTCGTTGCCCACCACCAGGCCGGAGACGACATCGGAGTGCCCACCGAGGTACTTCGTCGCCGAATGGACGACCAGGTCGGCGCCCAGCGCCAGCGGGGTCTGGAGGTAGGGGGATGCGAAGGTGTTATCGACGATGAACAACGTCTCGGTGTTGCCGCTGGCGCGGATGATCTCGGCGATGCCGGCGATGTCGACGATCTTCAGGTACGGGTTGGTCGGGGTTTCCGCCCAGACCATGCGGGTGTCGTCGCGCAGGTTGGCGCGCACGGCGTCCAAGTCAGAGAGGTCGGCCAGCGAGTACTCGATGCCGTAGCGGGCCAGCACCTTGCTGACCAGCCGGTAGGTGCCGCCGTAGCAGTCGTCGGAGAGCAGGATATGGTTGCCCGGCTGCAGCAGGTACATCACGTTCTGCATGGCCGCCATGCCGGAGGAGTAGGCCAGCCCCCATTGCCCGCCTTCCAACGACGCGATCGCCGACTGCAACGCCGACCGGGTGGGGTTATCGGTGCGGGCATAGTCGTAGCCCTTGTTCTGGTTGATCCCCTCCTGCGCGTAGGTGCTGGTCTGGTAGATCGGCACGATCACCGCGCCGGTGGCCTCGTCTGGCTCCTGGCCATCGTGGATGGCCCGCGTCTCAAACTGCATCCTGGACCAGTCGATGGCCTTGCCGTTGTGGTGCTGCTGGTAGGTCACGCGCGCTCCTCCGTCTTCAGGTGGGCAACGAAATCGAGCAGGTCGGCACGGGTGATGATGCCGAGCAGCACCCCTGCCTTCTGCACCAGCACGGCCGAAGAACCGGCGGTGGCGAGCAGCGGGAAGACCCGCTCCACCTCCTCCGCTGCGTCCACCAGCGGGAAGGGCGCATCCATCACCGTGGAAATCTTCGCCCGCAGGGTATCCGGCGTGCGGAACACCTTGTCCAGCAGGGTGCGTTCCTGGATCGAGCCAGCGACGTTATGCACCTCGACCGTGCCGTCTTCACCCCCGCCGCTGCGGACCACCGGCAGTTGCGAAATGTTGAACTCCTGCAACAGCCCGATGGCCCGCTCCACCGTATCGTCGACATGCACGGCAACGATGCGCGGCACGCCAGCGTGGTGACGCCCGACGAGCTCCTCAACACGCGGGGACTGTGCGAAGCGCGAGAGGAACCCGTTCTCGCGCATCCAGTCGTCGTTGTAGAGCTTGGAGAGGTAGCCACGCCCGCTATCCGGCAGCAAGACGACGACCAGGCCGGATTCGTCGTAGCGCTTGGCGACCTCGATGGCGGCATGCACCGCCGAGCCGCCGGAGCCGCCCAGCAGGATACCCTC
>QEUZ01000465.1 GCA_003577355.1 Chloroflexota bacterium
TTGTCGCCGATATAGCCGCGCCCATCGTACTTGTAGTCGATGCGGTCGATCACGCGCACCTGCGGCGCATCTCCTGCGGTGGGGGCGGCTTCGTCCGGGTTGGCTGGGTCGTAGGTCGTGTTGTAGGCGATGTGTGTGCCGTCCGGCGACCAGGCCAGCCCGCTCACACTCTGGTTGTGCTTGGTGACCTGGCGCGCCTCACCCAACCCGGCAGCTGGGATGACGAAGATGCCCGAGCCGCCGTCGCGGTCGGAGACGAAGGCGATCTGCGTGCCGTCCGGCGACCAGACTGGCCCGGTGTTGCTGCTGCCGGCGCTGGTGAGCTGGCGATTGTTGCCGCCGTCGATGTCGCAGATCCAGAGGTGGCTGGTCGTCTTCTTCGTCTCCGGGCTGGTTTGGGAGACGGAATAGACGATGCGGCTCCCATCCGGCGCGATCTGGGGGTCGCTGGCAGCCTTGAAGGCGTAGACCAGCCGTTCTGGCGTCAGTTTCTCGCTCATCCTGCTCACTCCCATCTGCTTCCTCGCGGCGTTTTCTCGCCCATATCGCACATGTTCGCGGCTGTCGCAAGTGAAGCATCAACACCGTCAGGGCTGGTTGCTGATCGGTGCTGCGGCGCAGGCTAGCTCGCGGCCCGTCATGTGCTGTTCCAGCCGGATAACAACCGGCAGGAGCGGCCTCGCCCGACTGTCACAGGTTTGTAACGCCTGTGGCACGAATTGCAACGGCCGTGGCACCGCGCTTCCAGAATCCTTCGTTGCCAAATACCTGCATTGAAAGGAGGGCCAGCACAGCCGACCGACGCGTGTATCTGCACCCGTTCCGGCCGACGCCGTCTCTCGCAGCATTCCTACCTCCGCCCGACCCTGCGGTGACCGCGTCTTGGCGCGGCATGACATGACAGGCAGAGGACTGCGATGCCACGTCTCACACGGCGACGATTTCTCAAGCTCAGTGCTGCGGCACTCGGAAGTGGAGCAGCCGCGGTCCTGACCCGCGATCTGGCATTCCTCCAGCAGATACCAGAGATCACGAACCCGCTCGACTATTACCCCAATCGAGACTGGGAACACGCCTACCGCGACCTCAACACCTTCGATAGCCAGTTCGCTTTCCTTTGTGCGCCAAACGACACCCACAACTGCCTGCTGAAAGCATCGGTACGGCGCGGCGTGGTTGCCCGCATCGATGCGTCGTACGGCTATGGCGAGGCTGAAGACCTCTACGGCAACCGCGCGTCCCACCGTTGGGACCCACGCGCCTGCCAGAAGGGGATCGGGCTGGCGCGGCGCTTCTACGGCGACCGGCGGGTCAAGGGCGCGTTCATTCGCAAGGGCTATCTCGACTGGGTCGAGGCGGGGTTCCCACGCGACCCACAAACGGGCCTTGCCGACGCCGCGTATTTTCAGCGTGGCAAGGACGAGTGGGTCAAGGTCTCCTACGACGAGGCCTTTTCCATCGCCGCGCAGGCCATGGTCGATATTGCGCGCACCTACTCCGGCCCCGAGGGGGCCGAGCGGCTGCGGCAGCAGGGCTACGACCCGGCGATCATCGAGGCGATGCACGAGGCGGGCGTCCAGACGCTGAAGTTCCGCGGTGGCATGCCGTTCCTCGGCGCAACACGCACCTTCGGCCTGTATCGCTTCGCCAACATGCTCGCGCTGCTCGATGCCGAGATCCGTGGCGTCGAGCCGGACGACGCGCTTGGCGCGCGCGGCTGGGACAACTACTCCTGGCATACCGATCTCCCGCCGGGGCACCCGATGGTCACCGGCCAGCAGACGGTCGATTTTGACCTGTTCACCGCTGAAAACGCGAAGCTCATCACCCTCTGGGGGATGAACTGGATCAGCACCAAGATGCCGGATGGCCACTGGCTGGCGGAAGCGCGGGTGCACGGCGCAAAGGTGGTTGTGATCGCCACCGAGTACCAGTCGACGGCCAACAAGGCCGATGCTGTGCTGGTTATCCGCCCAGGGACCGATACGGCGCTGGCGCTTGGCCTGGCCCGCGTCATTATCGATGAGGGGCTGCTCGACACCGACTATGTACGCTCCTTCACCGACCTGCCGTTGCTGGTGCGCATGGACACATTGCAGCTCCTGCACGCTGCCGATGTCATCCCCGAATATCAACCTGCTGAGCTGACCAACTACACCCGCGTCCTTGGCGACAGCGAGGCGGCGCCGGCCAATGCTGTGCAGGACACCCAACTGGTGCGTGAGTCGATGCGGGCTGCCTGGGGCGACTTCGTTGCGTGGGATGAAACGACCCAGGCGCCTGTCGCGATCACCCGCGACCAGGTGGGCCAGTACTTTGCGGCAACCGGCGTCGTCCCCGCGTTGGAGGGGTCGTTCGACATTGACTTGGTGGATGGCACGCGCGTCGAGGCGCGCCCGGTGTTCGACCTCGTCCGGCAGTACCTGGAGCACTTCGACCCGGACACCGTCTCCGAGCTGACCCGCGCCCCACGTGAGGGCATCGTCACCCTGGCAC
>QEUZ01000033.1 GCA_003577355.1 Chloroflexota bacterium
TTACCCAGCGCTCGATCGAGCGCGTTCGAGCAGCGACGCTGTTGCCACCGCTGGAGTTTGACCTGACGGCCCGTGACGATGCTGTTGCCCGCCTCACTGCGCTGGATAGCTCGCGTTTGCGCCCTGAAGTGCGTGAGGCCTGGGAGCGCGGGCTCGAACAGTTGCGCCTCGGCGGCGTCCCTCCTGCCATCGACCTCCTCGCGGCAGCGTTTGAAGGCAACGACGCCACACTGCTTGATTATCTGCCAATGGACAGTGTCGTCGTCCGAGTTGAACCCGAATCCTTGGCGCTGCAAGCGGATCAGATTGCGTTGCAGGCAGCGGATGTCCAGCGCACGCTGGAAGTAGCCGGGGAGTTGCCGCTGGGGTTCCCCCGACCATTTGCAGTATGGCAGGAGCTCAACACAGGCGTCGAGCGACGGCGCGTATGGGACGTTGGGCAGTCGGCTGGAGGAGGGACTGAGAGCGAAGCGGCCGCACGTCGGGCGTACACCGACGCGCCACTCTTCGGTGGCCGGATCGATGACGTTGCGCTGTACATCCGTGAGCGCACGGGAGCTGGTTGGCGCGTTGTGTGTGCGTCGGACCAGAGTGAACGCTTGCGCGACCTGCTTGAGGACCGGGATATCTACCCCCGCGTAACCAAACGGGGAGCAACGGCGTCGGAGCCGCCGCCTCCGGGCAGCGTCGATGTGGTCCACGCCGGGTTAGCGGCTGGGTTCGTCGTGCCGAGCAGCCAATTGGTGGTATTGACCGACTTCGAAATCTTCGGGCTGCGCAAGGTTGCCCGCACGTTTGCCCCGGCACAAAAGCGACGCCAAGGTCTGAACCGCCAGTTTCTGCCCGGCGGCTATGTCGTCCATGTCGAACATGGCGTCGGGCGTTTCCAGGGGCTGGTTCGGATCACCTTGAGCGGCGTCGAACGGGAATATCTGCAGATCGACTACGCCGAAGGTGACCGCCTTTACGTGCCGGTCGATCAGTCCGATCGGTTGCTGCCATACGAGAGCCCTGCGGGTGACCCGAAGATCACGCGCCTGTCAACCGCCGAGTGGGCCAAGGTCAAGTCGCGCGTCCGCCGGGCGGTGCGCGAAATGGCCTTTGAACTACTGCAGATCTACGCGGCCCGCGAGATGGCGCAAGGGAACGCATTCCCGCCCGACACGGCATGGGATATCGAACTTGAGGAGTCGTTCCCCTTCCGTGAAACCGCTGACCAGCTGAAGGCGATCCAGGAAGTTCGCGGAGATCTCGAAACGGCCAAGCCGATGGACCGCCTGATCTGTGGTGATGTCGGCTACGGCAAGACGGAAGTTGCCCTGCGCGCAGCCTTTAAAGCAGCCAACGCCGGCTGGCAGGTCGCAATTCTCGTGCCGACGACGGTGCTCGCGCTCCAGCACTTCAGCACCTTTCAGCAGCGCTTGGCGGCGTTCCCGGTGCGGGTCGAGATGCTCTCCCGATTGCGCTCCAAGCAGGAACAAGCGAGCGTTGTCGCGGGCTTGCGCGACGGCTCGGTTGACATTGTCATCGGCACGCATCGGCTGGTGCAAAAGGATGTCGATTTCAAGCGACTCGGCTTGCTGATCGTGGATGAAGAGCAGCGCTTCGGTGTGCGCCACAAGGAGCACATCAAGCAACTGCGTGCTGAAGTCCATGTGCTCACCATGACTGCGACGCCTATCCCGCGCACATTGCACCTGGCGCTCACCGGTATCCGCGATCTGTCGCTGATTACGACGCCGCCACAAGATCGAGTCCCAATCCGGACCTTCGTTACGCCCAGTAGCGAAACGTTGATCCGCGAGGCGGTGCTGCGTGAACTTGCCCGTGGAGGGCAGGTCTACATCGTCCACAACCGGGTGCAGAGCATCCACCGTTTCGCAGATGAGCTGCGTGAGCTGATCCCTGAAGCGCGCTTTGCCGTCGCCCACGGGCAGATGAACGAAGGTGAGCTCGAACCGGTTGTGATGGCCTTCGTGCGGCACGAGTTCGACGTGCTCGTCTGTACCACGATCATCGAGTCGGGGGTTGACATCCCGAATGCGAATACCATCATCATCGACAATGCCCACGCGCTTGGTCTGACACAGCTCTATCAATTGCGTGGCAGAGTAGGACGTGGCACCAACCGTGCCTACGCCTATCTGTTATTTCCGCGTCACACCCCGCTATCGAAAGAGGCTGTCGAGCGCCTGGAAGCGATCCAGGAGGCGACGGAACTGGGGGCCGGGTTCCAGGTCGCACTACGGGATATGGAGATCCGGGGAGCTGGCAATATCCTCGGTGCGGAGCAGTCAGGTCATATAGCGGCAGTGGGGTTCGACCTCTACGCGCGTATGTTGGCCCACGCGGTGGAAGAGATCCGCGCGGGCCGGCCGATCGCTGAGCCGGAAGAGGTCACGATCGATATCGGCATCGAGGCCGCGATCCCGGATTCGTATATCGAGGCAGAACAGGTGCGATTGGAAACCTATCGCCAGATCGCCTCAGTCGAAAACGAGCGTGGGCTGCGTGACCTGGAAGCGGAGCTCACCGACCGCTTTGGGACGCCTCCGCCGGTTACGTTACGCCTATTCGACCTCGTTCGGCTGCGTCATCGCGCATCGTCCCTTGGCCTGACCAGCATCGTCGAACGCGGCGGAGACATTACCATGCGTCCGGTTGCCGGGGCAGCGCTGAACCAGGCGGCCTTGCGTGGGGCACTGGGACCTGGCGCCAAGGTTACGCCGAACCAGGTGCGACTCACGGTCGAGGACCTGAAAGTCGATCGCTGGACAGCGGTGACACTTGTGCTCGACGAAGTTGAACGTGTTCGTCCGCGGCGAAGAGAACCTCAGCCAGTGGAATCCGGTTCATCGGACAGTTCCGCCACAATCGCCCGCGCGGCATCGGCCTGATCTTCCCGGACGTACACATCGTACTCGCTCAATGCGGTTGTCCCGAACGACGGGCCAGCGCCGATTGGCTTGAGCAGCGCGACAATGCCCTCGTCAGCAAGCGCCTGCTTCCAGAGCGAGGCGACGATTTCGTTGGCGGCGCGCCCAATCAGCACGATTCCGGTAGCGTCGAGGGCAGCGACATCTTCGGGGTCGATCATCGTCAGGTCTCCCGGAGGTAGACGACGGTCACACCGTCCCCGCCCTCATTCTGTGGTGGTGTTTCGAAGCGCTCAACGAGCGGATGCTTCGCGACAACCCCTCGGACGACCTCACGCAACGCCCCGGTACCCTTGCCGTGCACGATCCGCACATATGGGAGGCGCTGCAAGTAGGCGTCGTTGAGATAATCGTCGACCAACTGGTCGACGCCAGCGGCGCGTTGTCCGCGCAGATGCAGCTCCGTGTCAACATGCCGGCGCGGCGGAGGGAGGACGATCGGCTGGACGCTGCGCGCCTGGGATGCCGGCTGGCTAGCCGGTCGAAGCGCCGCTAGCGGCTGTCGGATCTTGAACAAGCCAAGCTGGATCTCCGCGTCGAGACCGTCGTCAGAAATGCTGAGAATGTCACCCACTCCACCCAGTGCCGGGACCTCAACGGTGTCGCCGACTCGGAAGGCGCGATTCGGCACGATTGGTGGTTCGTGACGGCGAGCAACCTCGCGCACCTGCTGGGCCGCTTCTTCGATCACCCGGCGGGAATCCCGAATGGTCTGTGGGCTACGCTCAATGTCGGTGCGCGCTGGCAACTCACGCACCCGGCGCAGGGCGGCCCGCGCCTCGGCTAGCTCCAGCTCAACTTCGGCAAGTGCATCCTGGCGGGCCATTTCACGTTCCAAACGGGCAGTCTCGCGCGCTCGGTTCGCCTCGTCACGGGCGGCGCGGGCTTCGTCTCGGGCAGATTGCGCCTGGCGTTCCAGCTCTTCCGCGTTGGCGCGTCTGCGTTTGATCTCCGCCAGCAAGGTGTCGACGCGCTCGACATCCGGGTTTAGGTGCTCGCGTGCCCGTTCGATGATGTGGGTCGGCATGCCGATGCGCTGTGCGATCGCCAATGCATTCGACCGGCCTGGGACGCCGACGACGAGGCGATATGTTGGAGAGAGCGTCGCGACATCGAATTCGACGCTGCCGTTTTCGGCTCCCTCGGTAGCGTAGGCAAAGGCCTTCAGCTCGGAGTAGTGCGTCGTCCCGATTGCCAGGCAACCGATCTGCAGCAGCTCGGTGACGATCGCGCGGGCCAGGGCGGCGCCTTCTTCTGGATCGGTACCAGCGCCGAGCTCGTCCAGCAGCACCAACGAATCTGCAGTGACTGAGCGCAGCATCGCGATGACGCGGGCCATGTGTGAAGAGAACGTCGAGAGATTCTGCTGGATGCTCTGTTCGTCGCCAATGTCAGCAAACACGCCATCGAAGACGCACATCTCACTTCCCTCGTCGGCCGGGATGAACAAGCCGGACTGGGTCATCAGTGAGAGTAAACCGATCGTCTTCAGCGCGACCGTTTTCCCGCCGGTGTTTGGCCCAGTGATCACGAGCACCCGGAACGCTGTGCCAAGCTCGAGGTCGATCGGTACGACGACGGCGGGGTCGATCAGCGGGTGGCGTGCCCGTCGCAGGGCGATCCGGCGCCCGTGCTTCGACGAGCGGTCGACGAGAACCGGGGGTGTGGCCCGCATCGACGCCGCGAGTCGTGCCTTTGCCAAGGCAAGGTCGATCGCTGCTAGCGCGTCGAGACTACGGCTGATCCGTTCCGCTTCAGCGCCGATCTTGCCGGAAAGCATGGTGAGGATACGGTCAATCTCGTGGCGTTCAGCAGCCTGAAGCTCGCGCCAGCGGTTGTTCAGTTCAACGACTTCCATCGGCTCAACGAAAATCGTCTGCCCACTGGCGGAGGTATCGTGGACGACGCCGGGCAGTAGCCCGCGGCGGTCGACGCGTACTGGCACCACATAGCGACCGTCGCGCATGGTTACAATCGGGTCCTGGATAGCGGTCGTGTGCTGGCCGCCGGTGATGAAGCGATTGATCCGTTCCACGACGCGGTTATGCGCCACGCGCATCTGCTGGCGGATTGTCCGCAGCTGGTCGCTGGCGCTGTCCAGTACGTCGCCCCGCTCGCCGATCGAGCGCTGTAACTCTGCCTCAAGCGACGGGAGCTCGCTGATAAACCCAATAAACTCGTCGAACGCGGGGAAGCGCTGGGCGGCGTCGTCGATGCGCAGGAACGCTCGCCGCGAGGTTCGGGCGCTGGCCAGCGTGTTGAGTACCTCAAGGAGTTCGGTCGGCTGGAGCACACCACCAATGGCTGCTCGCTCCAACTGCGTCCGGATGTCGCGCGCGCCGCGCACACCAAACGACGGGAACGACTCGAGCAGGTCAAACGCTTCAGCCGTGACGGAGAGCAGGTAGCGAACGTGAGCAGGGTCGGAGGATGGGCCAATTTCTTCAGCGCGTTCGGCGGCAAGAGAAAACTGGCAATGCCTGCGCAGCATCGCCCGAATCCGGTCGAACTCGAGGGTCGTCAATATGTCGGTTGCCACGTGTTGGGCGTGCCTCAGACCGTCAGAGCTACATGTTGCTCGACTCCAGAATCGCCGGCAGCCCTTCAGGGAACCACGGTCGAATCGTAGAGGTGAGCACCGGCAACAGGCGCAGGAAGAGTGGCGCAAGCGCCGAACTCTGCACCTGCTCCCGCAATGCTCCAAGGATACCCGTTCCAGCGCTGGACGTCGTCTCGCTCAGAACTTGCAACAGCACGGTCGTAATCGTCATTGCCAGGGCGATCGTTGCCCCAGAGATCAAGATGCCGAGCGTCGCGCCTCCCAGGTTATCGAGGATGGAAAAGCGTCCAGATAGGGCGAAGGAGTGGAACGATCGTGTGATGACCATCGAAAAGATGGCCGCGAGGCCGAGGAAGAGCATCACGAACGCAATCAGGTCCGCAGTGGCCGGGTTCATCTGTGCCACAAGATCCTTCAGGACGGTGGAGATCGGTTCGTACAGCCGAGCTGCGATAATCGCCGAGAAGTACAACGAAATCACGGCGCTGGTCAGGCGGCCGATGCCGAGAAAAAACCCCACGCCGATCATCACGCCGACCGAAATGATGATGAGCACATCGAGTACGTTCATGGGTGTCGTCGCTCTCGCGCCAATGCACGGACTTGGCCGGATATCCCGACTATGATGGCGCCAGTCTATGTGGGATGAGGTCGGCAACGAATAGCCCGAAAGCACCGGATACCACTGTTGCGCTGTAGGAAGGCTCCTAGTACTCGGGTACGCCCGGCAGCACGAGGAGCGAGGTCCTCGACGTGTGCTGACTGAACGTAACGTCATTTGACAAGAACAGATGTTCGACGTTATACTGACCGCACTTGACAGTCGACGCGGGGTCGTCCTTGCGTGGCTCGATTGGAGAGATGGGGACGATGAAGCAACTGTCGCGCCGCCAACAATCGATCCTGGAGTTTATCGAGTCATTTAGCGACGAACGCTCCTACCCGCCGACCATCCGCGAGATCCAGGAGGGGCTGGGCATCTCGTCCACCAGTGTCGTTGACTACAATCTCAACGTGCTGGAACAACATAATCTGATCCGCCGCAACCGCAATATTTCGCGGGGAATCGAGCTCGCCACTCGGCCGGCCGCCCGGCGTGGTGTTGTGGTGATCCCAGTTATTGGTCGCATCGCTGCCGGTGAACCGATCCCTGTTCCGGACGACTTGTCTATGCAGGAGTACCCCGACGCAATTGAGTTGGGCGCGGACGTACTGGGTTCCCGCACTGATGGATTATTCGCGCTGCGAGTCAAGGGGCATTCCATGGTCGATGCCCTGATCAACGACGGGGATGTTGTCGTTCTGCGGCATCAGGAAACATGTGAAAACGGAGACACCGTCGCTGTCTGGTTGAAGGACGAGCGAGAGACGACGCTCAAGCGCTTCTACCAGGAGGGTGCGCGCGTACGCTTGCAGCCGGCCAATGTCACGATGTCTCCCATTTACACGACACCCGACAACGTCGAAATCCAGGGCAAGCTCGTCACCGTCATCCGGCCTGCCATTCAATAGACTGAGGCTTCTGGGATTCCTTAATCGGGCTGGCGTCGGCGTGTAGACGCTGGGTACGATTAGCCGATGCGGCGTTTCCCTGCTCCCCATACTGCAGATGTCGTGATGCTTGGCACCTTCGCAGCGTGGCGCCTCGGCACGTTGCAGGCCCGTGCGCTCCCAATCGCTCAGGAACTGAGAAGGCGCGGTCTCCGTGTCAGTATTGTGACGACCCCATGGGACCTGCCCGCCGAACGGGGAGTGCGTGAGCAGATCGCCGGTGTCCAGGTGCTGAACACACAGCATGTAGGCATGCTATCGGCGCCGTGGGCAATACGCGAGCAGCTAGCCGAACTCCGCCGGATGTCGCCACGCTTGGTACACCTGTTCAAGCCGCGAGGTTTTGGTGGGATCACTGCGCGTCTTCTGCCGGCGGGCCTGCCACTGGTCGTCGATTCAGATGACTGGGAAGGGGATGGCGGTTGGAACCGATTCGGTTCCTACACCCCCCTACAGCGCCGCGTTTTCGATTGGCAAGAGCGAGACTTGATCCGCCGTGCATCCATCGTGACCGCGGCAAGCACGCTCTTGGAGGAGCGCGCGAGACGGCTCCGTGCGGACAAGGCTGCCGGATCGGTTGTTTTTGTCCCGAACGGGCTCTCCATCCACCGGATCAGTCGCCTGGCGCCCAGCCAAGGTAGGTCGCTATTGACTGAAAGCAGTGGTCATCGGATCGTCATCTATTCTCGATTTGAGGAGTTTCCGCACGATTGGCTGGATCGCTTTGTCGGTGCTTTGGCGGATCTGGTTGACCATGTGACCCATCTGATACTGATCGGTCCTCGAGTGGCTGAGGTTCGTGGCGTTGGTTCTGTGGATGTTGAGCTTATGGGATATGTCTCATATGAGCAGATTCCCGCCCTCTTGCAGTCTGCGTCGCTGGCGGTCGTACCTCTCGAAGACTCGCTCGTTGGTCGCTCGAAGCAGTCTGTGAAGCTCCTGGAGCTTATGGCTGCCGGAGTCCCGATCGTTGCCGCGGATGTGGGCGATGCCCGGCAGACGGTCGGAGAAGCAGGGGTGATGGTCGCTGGATCGTGTCCCCTGCGTTTTGCACGTGCGGTCTCGGCATTGCTCAACAATCCAGCCCAACGCACGGCAATGTCTACTGCTGGGCCACTTCGTGTCCGGAACCACTTCACGATCGAACATGTCGTCAACCAGGTGGCGCCAGCGTACGAGCGCTGTGGGCTAACTCTGTGACGGTGCGCGACCTCGCCCGCTGGGTTCCAGCCGCTGCCTGGATGACGATGATCTTTCTTTTATCGTCTCAAGAGCGTGTGCCTGCCACGCCGGTTTTCAGTGCTCAGGTCATGGCATATGTCGCACACTTTGTCATGTTTGGGGTGCTCGCCGGCCTGTTCTGTGTGGCGCTAGCTGGCTCCCAGTTGAGCATCCGAGCATGCGTTTCTGCAGTAGCGTTGGCGCTGTGCTACGCGATTTTCGACGAGATTCATCAGGCCTTTGTACCAGGGCGAGATGCGTCAGTCTCCGATGTCATCGTTGATCTTGCAGGGGCGTTGTCTGGGGCATTCGGCTGGTACTGGGTACACCGGCGATCGCGGATGGTGATCACCTCATGCAAGTAGCACGGCGCAATGCAGGACTCGTTGTCACCATGCTGGTTGTGGCAACGGGGTATCTGCTCCTGCTGCCAACCTTCCTCTCGCGTCTCAACCCCCTTACCGGCGACGAACCCTTTTACGTGATGACTGCAATCAGCATGGTCCGCGATCATGACCTAGATGAGTCAAACAACTACGAGAATCGAGATTATGACGAGTTCTATCCTCCGGATCCACTCCCAGTCGGCTGGCGCGGCTGGCCCGGTTTTCCTCGTGACCTTCCGCCCCATCCGGCGGTTTCGGAGCGAGACGGGCTATACACAAAGCACGGTCTTGGGCTCTCGATCCTGATTGCCTTGCCGTACACCCTCGGTGGACGGGTTGGCGCCGATCTCCTTGTCATGCTCTGTGGGACGCTCCTGGCGGGGCAAATGTATTTGCTTGGGCGCGCATCGGGAGCCGACGGTCGCCTGGCTGCCGCAATCGCCGCTGGGCTTGCCCTCACGTTACCCATCGCCCCCTATGCATTGCTGCTCTTCCCTGAGGTACCGGCTGCGCTGTTGCTGCTGTTTGCCGTGCGACGACTGGCCGAGCCAGATAACACCCCGCTTCAATATGTGCTAACGGGTGCAGCGGTCGGGTTCCTCCCCTGGCTGCATCAGCGCTTCGCACCTACCGCCGCAGTTCTGGTCGTCATTGCGCTGGTGCGCTGGAAGCGTTGGGTAGCCACAAAAGCGGTCCTCGCCTCGTTGGCACTGATGGCGCTCGGTGGAGCGAGCCTGATCGCGTACAACCTGTGGTTGTATGGGCAACCGCTCCAGAATACTCGTGACCACGCGGGTTTCAACCGTTTTGGGGGCACGGTCAATGGGCTGTTCGGTCTCGTCATCGATGCACAATGGGGATTGTTCATTGCAGCGCCGGTCTTCTTGCTTGCGCTTGCCGCAACACCCTGGTGGTTGCAGCGTGCGCGCAGGCTAGCGCTGATCACCGCTGCGGCGGTCACTCCGTACATCGTGCTTGTCGCGGCCTACAAGGTCTGGTGGGGGGAGTGGGGCCCACCTGCGCGTTACCTCGTCCCAATCGTCCCATTCGCGGCCGGCCCGCTCGCCGCGTGGCTCTCTCGCGTTCACCCTGCCTGGCGCATCCTGGCAGCCGGCGTGTGGGCCATTGGCGCGGCACTGAGCCTAATCGGCTATCGCAACCCGCAGCGCTTCTACCATCATCCAGACGGAGTCAACAATCTCGTTTCGCGCCTCGACGAATTACTGCACGTGAACGTGGCGCAGCGCCTCATCGTCTTTCAACCCTACGCCGTGTCGCCGCGTAATGAGCGAGAAGCAGCTGCATACCTCGTCCTGGCATTACTGATCCTTGCCTATCTTGTCGTCCGTGTCCTTCCGCAACTGCGCACCGGACGCAAGAGCCTGACCTCGGATTGACGCTCGGCCGACACACTGCTAGTATCGCGCGGCGTCATCATCTCTACATATTTCTGAGGTACGTTGTGTCGGTCAGGCGCAGGCGGAGGTTGTCACCATGGACGTCGGACGCGCGTTTACGTACATCACCGAGGATCCCAACTGGGTCACAAAGGTGCTCTTGGGTGGCGTCATCGCGCTCGTCTCAACCCTCTTGTCAGTCGTCCTGGTAGGGATCGTCGGGTTCTTCCTGCTCTTTGGCTACTACCTCGAGGTTATCCGCAGGGTGTATCGGGGCACGCCTGTTCCTCTCCCCGAATGGGCTGATTTGGGCTCGTTCATTACGCGCGGATTTGTCGCGGCCGTCGGGGCGATCATTTGGAGTGTGCCCCTGCTTGCCTTGATGTGCTGCGCGATTATCGCCTCAGGTATGAGTGGCGACTCATCGGGTAGCATCGTCGCTGTCTTCGCGTATTGCTTGCTTGTCCCGCTGAGTTTCATTTGGAGTATCGTTATCATTCCTGTTATCTCCGCCCGCTACGCCATCACGAACGAATTCAGTGCAATGTTCGATTTTGGAGAGATCGTCGCGGAGGTGCGACGCGCCATCGTTCCGCTACTCGTTGCGTTCGTCGTTGCGCTCGTCGCGCACCTGATCGCCAGCTTCGGCGTGATCGCTTGTATCATCGGCGTATTCTTCACTGTTCACTACGCTTACTTGGTGCAGGCATACCTCATCGGCGAGGCGTACCGGCAGGCCCGCCCAAACGGATTATCAACGCAGCAGGTAGCCTTCTAAGCTTGGGACAAACGATGGCACCGCGTTTACCGTGCAGTTTGACAAGGTAGAGCCGTGTTCGAGCTGCTGACAGGCCTCGGCCTCGCACTACCGGCCGGCCTGAATGCATACATTCCGCTGCTCATCGTGGCTCTTGCGGACCGCTATACCGGCTTGGTGCACCTGGCTGAGCCGTATGACGTTCTGTCTTCACCACCCGTCATCGTCATCTTGGCATTGCTATTGCTCGTCGAACTGCTCGCCGACAAGATTCCGCTGGTCGATCATGTCAACGACCTGATCCAGTCTGCAGTGCGGCCCGCTGCCGGTGCGATCCTGTTGATGGCATCGACGGAGGCAGTCGCGTCGATCAACCCTGTCGTTGCGATGCTCCTTGGGCTGATCGTGTCAGGAAGCGTGCATGTTGCGAAATCGTCGTTCCGGCCGATCGTCACAGCAACCACCGGTGGGCTCGGTAACCCAGTAGTCAGCGCGGCTGAAGACGCCTCAGCAATCGGGCTTTCAGTGATCGCGATCATCGCGCCGATCCTCATCGCAGTCGTCCTGTTAGCGCTCGCAGTCCTCGCGGTGCTCGTGCTCCGCATGCGCTTGCAGCGCGCCCAAACCTGAAGCACCTTGCGTCGTATCGACTCATGCTTTATACTACGAGCAGTATCGCTGACCCTCGAATGACTGGACGAACCATGCGATTTCAGGACTATTACAAGACGCTGGGAGTCAAACGCGACGCCGACGAGCAACAGATTCGCAAGGCGTATCGCGAGTTGGCCCGCAAATATCACCCTGACGTCAATAAGGCTGCAGACGCCGAAGAGCGCTTCAAGGCAGTGAATGAAGCGTTTCAGGTCTTGTCTGATCCAGACAAGCGTGCCCGCTACGATCGCTTCGGCGCTGACTGGGAGCGCTACCAAACGACCGAAAACGGCAACGCCAGCGACTTCAGCCAGTGGTTCAGCAACACCCAACGCGAACCTGGCCAAGTCCACTTCGAGTACCGAAGCGGAGGTGGTGAAGGGTTCTCGGATTTCTTCGAGACACTCTTCGGGTCGCCGCGCGCAGGGCGTAGCCGCAGAGGGCAGATGCCGCGACGCGGGGAAGACCATGAGTACCCAGTACAGATCAGCGTGCGAGAAGCGTTCAACGGTACGACGCGCACGTTTGAAGCGCAAATGCCAACCGTCTGCGAGGATTGCGCCGGAACAGGGCTCAACAACGGCGACCTTTGCTACACCTGCGGTGGTTCTGGCACGGTCCAGAGTCGCTCAAAGATCGAAGTAAGCATTCCTGCAGGCATTCGCGATGGACAGCGCGTCCGGGTAGCTGGCAAGGGTAGCCCTGGTTCCGGCGGAGGTCCGGCTGGCGATATTTACCTCAAGGTGCAGATCCGCCCTGACCAGCAATTCACCATTGAGAACAACGACGTGCGTACCGATGTCGATGTCCCGCTCTACACGGCGATTCTCGGCGGAGAAGTTGTGGTCACGACCCTCACCGGAAAAGTGGCGTTGTCAATCCCGCCGGAAACGCAGAACGGGCGCGTCTTCCGCCTGCGAGGACAAGGTTGGCCGCTGAGCACGGGTTCGAAGGAGCGGGGCGATCTGCTGGCGCGGGTTCAAGTGAAGCTCCCGACCAACCTGAGCGACGAAGAACGCGAACTGTTCGAGCGGCTGCAAGCGCTGCGCGCGCCGGTCGGGAGCCGGTCGAAAACATGATAGAATCGCCGGTTGGCGCGCGTAAGCGAACCGGCGAAGTTGCTGGTTGCAAGGGTAGCGCTCTGCGAGGAGTTGGCGCGCATGCCAGTGACGATCGTTCTTGGTGGGCAGTGGGGCGATGAAGGCAAAGGAAAGATCATCGACTCCTTCGCCGCCAACGCCGACTTCGTCATCCGCGCAAATGGTAGTGCGAACGCAGGGCACACCGTCGTAACCGACCGCGGCACGTTCAAGTTTCACCTCATCCCGTCGGGCATCCTTCATCCGAGCTGTATTTGTGTCATCGGCGCAGGTGTCGCGCTGGACCCGGAAACACTCCTGGGCGAAATCGACCAGTTGCACGCGCGCGGCGTGAGCACAGCAAACCTGAGGATCTCTTCGCGTTGCCATCTGATCATGCCGTACCACCCAGTGCAGGACCGCCTTGAGGAAACCGCGCGTGGTGCTGATGCAATCGGGACCACCCAGCGAGGGAACGGACCGTGCTATGCCGACAAGGTTGCGCGCAGGGGAATTCGGCTCGTTGATATCGTGGACCCAGAGCAGCTTACCCGCAGGCTGGCGCCCATCCTGGCTGAGAAGAACGCCCTCCTCCAGGCGCTCTACAACCATCCACCCTTCGATTTTGTCGAGATGTCGGAACGACTGGCAGCCTTAGGCGAACGACTCGCTCCATACATGGACGACACCGAGATGATCGTGCAGGACGCGCTTGATCAGAGCGCGAACGTCTTTGTCGAAGGCGCGCAAGCGGCGATGCTTGATATCGACTACGGTACATACCCCTACGTCACGTCGTCGTCCCCGACCGCTGCTGGGGTGTGCCAGGGGGCAGGTATCGCCCCGACGCAGGTGGACCGCGTCATTTCGGTCTATAAGGCCTACGTCTCCCGCGTCGGCTCAGGCGCGTTCCCGACTGAGCTAACGGATAGCGTCGGGGCGTATCTGCGCGAGCATGGTGCGGAATACGGTACCACCACCGGTCGGCCACGACGCACTGGGTGGTTCGACGCCGTACAAGCGCGCTACACTGCCCGCCTCAATGGAGCAACCGACATCGCACTTTCCAAGTTCGACATCCTCGACGGCATCGACCCAGTGCGTATCTGTGTCGGCTACCGCTTGGACGGCAAAATCCTGAGTGCACCGCCTCCGCGCATCGCCGACTATGACCGTGTCGAGCCGATATACGAAGATCTCAGTGGATGGAACACCGGCACGTCTGCAGCCACGTCGTTCGATGAGTTGCCTCTGGCGGCACGGCGTTTCGTGCGCCGCATCGAAGAGTTGCTCGGGATCCCGGTCACCTGGATCGGCGTGGGGCCGCATCGCGATCAGCTCCTCGACGGGCGCGCTGCGGATTGAACGGCCATGCCATGTGGCGTCAATGTGAAAGGGAGCAACCATGCCGGTTCTGGACGCGGAGCAAATCCAGCGAGTCATCCCGCATCGCTACCCTTTCCTCCTCGTCGACCGAATTGAAGAGATCGAGTACGGCGTCCGCGCCGTCGGGATCAAGAATGTCTCAATCGGCGAACCATTCTTTCAAGGGCATTTCCCGGACTACGCCGTTATGCCGGGAGTCCTGATTGTCGAAGCTCTTGCCCAAGTTGGTGCGGTTGCCATCCTCGGAATGCCGGAACATGCTGGCAAGATGGCATTCTTCGCCGGAATTGACGACGTGCGGTTCAAGCGCCAGGTTCGCCCGGGAGACACGCTCCGGCTGGAAGTGGAGCTCTCCAGGATGCGGCGCGGCATCGGCACGGGCACTGCAACTGCAACCGTCGATGGCCAGCTTGCAGTGCGAGGTGAGCTGATGTTCGCCGTGGTTGATCAGCCCCAGCGGTCGTGATACCGAACGAGCAACGCACACGCTCGGTCGCTGTCATCAAGCCATGTTGCCTTGGGGATTGCGTTATGGCGTTGCCGGCAGTTCGGGCGCTCGCAGAGGCACTCCCCCAACGTCGCATCGATGTCTACGTAGGAGACCATGCACGTCTGGCGTTCGAATTGTCGGGTCTGGATGTACACATCCTCTCGGTACCACCGACGTTCGATCTCGCTCGTGCCATGCGCCTTCGCTACCGTCTGAAGCGGCAATACTACGAGTCGATTGTTATATTGGACCGTTCTCGTTGGCTTCGATTAGCGGCATCACGGGCAGCGCCGCAGGTTGTCGCAGCTCGCAGTCAACAGCCGGAACGACGGCACGAAAGCGTTGTGTATCTGGATGTCGTCCGCGCAACCGGCGTCGACGCACTACCCGCTCCACCGAAGATCGTCCCACCAGACGCGCTGCATTCCACGATCGCTGCCCCGTACACCATTCTGCATCCAGGGGGTGGGCAGAACCCTGGTGCATTCCTGCCGCGCAAGCGTTGGGACCCAACCCGCTGGATCGAGGTGGCACGGGCGCTCGTCGCCCAAGGGTTCGCGGTGTTTCTAACTGGCAACGCCGAGGAAGCGCCCATCGCCGAGCGAATCGCAGATAGCGTTGGCGCCAACACCACGAGCATCGCGGGCAAGCTCACGTTACGCGAATCAGCTGAACTGATCTGCGGCGCCAGACTGTTTGTCGGCCCCGACACTGGGCTCGCCCATATCGCCGCCGCTGCCGGGATACCAACTGTTGCAATCTTCGGGCCGACGAACCCCAACCGATATCGGCCACTTGGCTCAGCCGTGCGAATCTGTGCACCGCCCGCATCATGGGAGCTTACGGATCGCGACCTTCGCAGACACACTGACGTGCCGTCCGAATGCGACATCATGCACGTACACGTCGACGAGGTGTTGGCAGCGGTAGCGGATCTGCTCGGAGAGCATCCATGCGGTTGAAGGAAACTGCGCGCACACGTCTCGGCGATGCGGTCCTGCGCGCTGCCGCCACTTCGGCCAGGCGGCAGATTGGCGTTTCCGATCCGATCGCGCTCGTCATCCAGCCCGATCATCTGGGCGACATCGTGTTGTCAACCCCGGCTGTACGCCGGATGCGTGCTGACTTACCTCAGCATCGCCTCATCGCGCTGGTTGGCCCGTGGTCTGCAGAAATTACACGGCTCCTGTGGCCAGTCGACGAAGTGCGAACGCTCCAGTTCCCGGCGTTTCAGCGCGATTCCCGTTCCGCAACCCCTTCGCCATTTGCACGCTTGCGCATGGCCACCGAGGAAGTTGCAGCGATCAACGCGGATCGGGCGTTCGTGATGCGGCCCGACGATCGGTGGTCGGCGGCCCTCGCTATGGCCGCTGGCATTCCGACGATCATCACCGGCGACGATCCCAGGACACGCAAGTTCGCAACGACGGTTGCCCCGACCAGCACCGTTGAGCACCGGGCGGCCAAGGCACTGCTGATCGCCTCAGCAGGGACCCCAGCACATCTCACGTCCCCAACTTATGTGGAGTATCCGCTCGCGATCCACCTCGACAATTCCGGGCGTTGTGAACACCATCGGCGGTACGCGGTTGTTCACCCCGGTGCGGGAGCGCCAGTAAAACACTGGCCCCAGCATCGCTGGCGTGTCGTTGTCGAAGCGTTGCTCGAGCGCGGTTTGGATGTATTCGTTACCGGCAGCGCCACTGAAGTTGCCATGTGCGCTGAGATTGTCACAGGTCGGTCGGCGGTCAATCTGGCAGGGAAGACGACGTTGCGCGAACTAGTGGAAGTGCTCCAGCAAGCAGCCATCGCCGTCGGTACTGACAACGGCCCAATGCACCTGGCGGTTGGTCTTGGCGCGCCAACCGTTGGGTTGTTCGGCCCGAGCAACCCGCGAGAGTTCGGCCCGTGGGGTAGCCCGTCGCTGCACAAGGTCATCCACGCCGGATGGAAATGTCCACGTTGTTACGATCTTTCACCAACACGCGCAGAAGGCTGCGGCTGCATGCTGGCGATCTCCCCAGATTCGGTCGTCGCCGCCATCGATGATCTGCTGGCCTAGCATGCCACTGAACCGCCTCGCGATCGACGCCAGCCGAGCGCTCACCCATCCGCGCACAGGAACAGAGTGGTATTCGCTGGAGATTATCCGCGCTCTCGCTTCGTTGCATTCGCGACCGGCGCTACGTCTCTATATCCGTTCAGATCAGGACCGCTCTGAACTGCCAGAGGGGGTGCAGGTTCGCGCGGTCGGCATGCCTCGGTTGTGGACGCATGTCGGCCTATCCGTTGCAACGCGCCGTGATCAGCCTGACGCGTTGTTCATCCCGTCACACGTCATTCCCGCCATTCACCCACGAGTGTCGGTCGTGACTGTTCACGACATCGGTTACAAGGTCGAGCAGCACGCGCACACGCGACGCTCACGGGTAATGCTCGACATGACAACACGCTGGAGTGTCCGTGTCGCCTCCCGCGTGATTGCGGTCTCCGAACAAACGAAACGCGACCTTGTGCACCACTATGGTGTGCGACCCGACAAAGTTCACACCGTGCATTCCGGGGTAAACCGCGAGCGCTTTCATCCCCTGCCGCCAGCCGATGTCACGGCACATCTCTCACGGTACGACATTTCCCAACCGTATATCCTCTTCATGTCAACGATCCAACCGCGTAAGAACCTGGTCAGGCTCGTGGAAGCGTTTGAACAGCTCGATGACCCTACGCTGCAGCTCGTCATCGCTGGAAAACCCGGTTGGCTTTCCGCTCCGATCGAAGCGCGAGTTGCAGGCAGCCCCAGAGTCTCGACGATCCGCCGCGTCGGATATGTAGACGACGCCAGCGCGGCGGCACTGTACGCTGGGGCGGCATGCTTCGCCCTGCCTTCTCTGTACGAGGGGTTCGGTATGGGGATCTTGGAAGCCATGGCTAGTGGTACGCCAGTCGTTACCAGCAATCTTTCCAGCATGTCGGAAGTCGCGGCTGATGCTGCGGTGCTCGTCGACCCGTTCAACGTTGCCTCAATCCGCCAGGGGTTAGAGCAAGCGCTAGACCCATTGACTCGCGAACGGCTTGTACGGGCCGGTTATCGCCGGGCAGCTGCAATGAGCTGGGACCACTGTGCCCGCTCGACGCTACGGGTGCTGTGGGAAGCCTACGATGCACCGTAACACTCGCGAGGCTCCACTGCTCGTGGTGAAGCTTGGTGACTTGGGCGACGTGCTCTTGGCCGAACCGGCGTTCCGCTCCCTGCGAACCGCCTTTCCGTCGCGAGCGATCGACGTGCTGGTGCAACCAAACACGTTGGAGCTTGTCCACCTCATTGCGCCGACGTTCCGGCCACTCACGATCTCTCGAACTGTCGGTAGGGCCGGACCGCAGTCAGTCCTCAGACACGCCCGCCAACTCGCGAAGTTGGCGGTGACGCTGCGCATGCGGCGCTATGACACGATGGTGCTGCTCCAGCACATGACCACTGACGCAGGTGTACGCAACTACCGCTGGTTGACTGCTGTGGCCGCAGCCAGGCACGTCGTCGGCGTCGACAACGGTCGCGGGACGTTCTTGACC
>QEUZ01000466.1 GCA_003577355.1 Chloroflexota bacterium
ACTCCGCGAAGCGATCCGCACCACGATCACACAACAGCTCGGCCGGCCGCTGCAACCGGACACGGTGCTCTTCGTCAGCGACCTGCCAAAGACCCGCAACGCCAAGATCATGCGCCGCGTCATTCGGGGGGCCTATCTCAAGCGGACCGACCTCGGTGACCTGTCATCCCTGGAGAACCCGGCCGCCGTTGCTGAGATCAGCCGAGCGCGGTAGGTGCACAGTTGACATAGGCGGGGCTGGTATGATCGAGGTTGCGGGGCAGGCCGGAACCCCGCTTCGGTTCGCACGTTTCGGCCGGATCGTGAGACGCGGTGGTGACCCACCAACCAAGTACCCTCGCACAACTTCATCAACGCTTGCGTGCCGGTGGCCAGCGACTGACGCCGCAACGCATGTTGATATTGGAACTGCTGGATGCACATGGCGACCATATCTCGGCCGAGGAGCTGTTCGCGCTGGCCCAACAGCGCTACCCATACTTGAACATCTCGACGGTCTACCGCACGCTCGAACTCCTGCGCGACATCGGCATTGTCGCGGAAACCGACCTGGGCAATGGCGTTCGCCACTTCGCGCTCCTGGGAGATCAGCGCCACCACCACCTGATCTGTCTGCAGTGCGGGTACGTTGAAAGCGTCGATGATGCGCTCTTCGATGAGCTTCGCCGCACGCTGCGAGAAACAAAACAATTCGAAGCACGCATCGATCATCTTGCGCTGTTCGGTTTGTGCGCAGACTGCAGAGACCAGTCGCAGGGTGGGCAGGCGGCCGGAATGAACCAAGGTTAACAGTCTCGCGCTTGACCACAAGCGCATCAAGCACGACGATGACGATACGGAAGGGAACATAGATGGCTCGCAACCCTCTACAACGGCTCGCCGACTATGGTCAGAGCGTTTGGAACGACAACCTAAGCCGAAACCTGCTGCGCTCCGGCGCCCTGCAGCGACTTATCGACGATGCCGGCGTTGTCGGCGTGACGTCGAACCCGACGATCTTCGACAAGGCCATCTCCGGCTCGAACGACTACGACGACCAGATCCGTGCACTGGTCGAAGCCGGTCGCAACACCGAGGAGATTTACGAAGCGCTGGCAATCGACGACATCCGCGCCGCGGCCGACCTGCTGCATCCGATTTGGCAGGCGACCCGCGACACGACCGGTGATGGTTATGTCTCGCTGGAAGTCTCGCCAACTCTCGCGCATGACACCGAAGGCACTGAAGCGGACGCGCGCCGGTTATTTTCAGCCGTTGGCCGCCCCAATGTCATGATCAAGATTCCCGGCACCACCGAAGGTTTGCCCGCGATCGAGCAGATGCTCTATGAGGGCGTCAACATCAATATCACGCTGTTATTCGCTCTGGATGCCTACGTGCGTGTCGCTGAAGCCTACATGCGCGCGCTTGAGCGCAGAGTCGCCGAAGGCAAGCCGATCGATAGCATCGCATCGGTTGCGTCGTTCTTCGTGAGCCGCGTCGATACAGAGGCGGACAAGCGCTTGCAACAGATCATCGCAACCGAGCCGGGCGCCGAGCGAGCGCGACGCGCACAGGCATTGCTTGGCAAGGTCGCCGTCGCCAATGCCAAGCTGGCGTACCAGCATTTCTCCGAGCTGTTTGAATCGGAACGCTTCCGCGCGCTTGCCGAACGAGGTGCGAAGGTCCAGCGCCCACTCTGGGCCAGCACCAGCACGAAGAACCCCGCCTACTCCGACACGCTGTACGTCGATGAGCTGATTGGCCCGGAAACCGTCCAGACCCTTGCGCCAGCATCGATTGACGCCTTCGGTGACCACGGCACACTCGGTGAAACCCTGGTCAGTGGCCTCGACGAAGCCCGCGCCGTTCTGCGGGAGTTAGGCGACCTCGGCATCTCGTACGATGACATCACCGCGACGCTGGTGCGGGAGGGGGTGGACTCCTTCGCCGCGTCGTTCCAATCCCTCTTGAATGGGCTTGATGTCAAGCGGCGCGCGTTTCAAGTGCAGACCAACGAAGAACGCGCTGAACGCCTCGGTAGCCTGGCTGGTGCAACACAGGCTGCACTTGAAGAACTCGTGGCTGCAGATGTGCCACGCCGCCTTCAGTCTCGAGATCCTTCGCTTTGGAGCGGCGATCGACTGGAACAGCAGAGCATCGCCAAGCGCTTGGGCTGGTTGCCAGTCGTTGACCGGATGCTCGAACGCGCGCGCAACGGTGAGTTCGCCGAATTCGCCGAGGCTGTGCGGCAGCGCGGATACGAGCGCGTGGTGCTCTTTGGCATGGGTGGGTCGTCGCTCGCGCCGGAAGTGTTCAGCAAGGTCTACCCGCCTGTCCCAGGCGCGCCACGCCTCCAGGTCATCGACACTACCCATCCGCGCACGGTCGCCAAGCTGCTCGCCGAGCTTGCCGGGGTCAAGACCCTGTTCGTCGTATCGACCAAGTCCGGCACGACAGTTGAAACAATGTCGCTGTTCCGCACCTTCCTCGACGCCCG
>QEUZ01000467.1 GCA_003577355.1 Chloroflexota bacterium
CGTCCACCCCTTCATCAGCGGTTAAATCTAAAATCTCTGCCAGGTTCGCTACCGCGACTGGATCGGGTGCTACATTAACTGCCTTCATGACCTCCAGTGCTGCATCCGTACCCAAGGGCCAGACTTCACAGGCTGCGGCGATCAGTTCCTCAGCTCGCGCTTCGTTGACCACCTCGCGGGCCAGCATGTTGCGGAGCGAGCGCAACACCGTGGGAGTAGCCTCATCATCCGGTCGTTGCGTGACCAAGTTACTCGCGCTTATAAAGATCGAGCCTGGATCGTACGGAGCGAGATCAGGAGTCGGGACAGGCCAACGTCCGATCATATGCTCGTGAACAAGGCCGTAGATCTGTGGATTCGACGCGGTGTTGGTCATGAGGGAGTCGAGCATCTGCCCAGCGGTCGGTGCCGGAATCTGGTCAAACAGCCGTGGCACGACGGGGAAGACGTAGCGCACGTAGTCGCTCGGATTTGTTGACCATCGCCTGACTTGTTGCGCGAGTTGGTCGAGGAACGGCTGGAAGGTCACTGAGCCAGTCGCCCGAGCATCCAGTTGCTCCATGAATGCCTGGAATGCGATGCCTTCATCGGGTGTCGGCTGCCGGGAGATCGTCGCCTCTTCAAGCACTGCGACGAGGCGTTCCTGCTGGCCGGAATCAAGCACATCCGCGAAGTGGACACCGAGCCAACTCACTACAGCTGGCGCGAGGTCGGTCAACAACCGCGCGGACCAATCGTCGAGGATTGGGGCGACTGAGACCACATCCGCAGCAACCATGAGATCCACGAGCTGCGTGGCGAACACGCTGGTTTCCTCGTCGGCGCTCCACGCAATTGCCAACTGGACGAGAGATGGATACGCCTCGATCCCCACGTCGGCCCGACGAGCGGCGAGGATGGCAAGAAATGCTGCCCCGGCGTCGTTGCCATCAAGTACCCAGTTGTCGTCGTTGAACTCTAGGTACAGGCGGTCTGCGAACGCCTTCAGGTACATTGTCATCGCGGCCTTGTCTGGCGATTCCTGGTGTTTGGAGATCGACTCCCAACTAAGTCGTACGATTTCGGGAGCGCGTACGCGCACGTAGTCCGTGAGGAGTGCCCACAACTCGGCGCGGCTCTCCTGCCCAGCTGCCCACATTCCCTCGAACACAAGCCGGCTCCGGCGGGCAATATCCGTCATCGTCAGCGCCGCAGTCCGGTCAGCAAGAAGCTCCTCGACGAGGAGATGGGCATAACGAGGTCCAAAAGCGGGTAGTAGATTGGCCTCGTGGCTTGACATCCAGTATTCGAGATCACTGAACGGGATCTGGCTCTCGCCTCCCGGCACGGCGACGTGACGCGTATCGAGCCAGGATCGCACGGTGCGATCAGCGTCATCCAGCAGGCCATCCTGCGCGCGTACCTCTAAGGCTAGCGAGCACACCGAGCGGGCCATACCGACCGCCTCATCGAGTGATGGCGTCTCCCCTCGTTCCGTACGAAACGCGATCTCGCCCTCCAGCCGCAGGACATCGCGAATGAGCACGCCCGTGACTGAGCGCCGATCCTCGACCGGTACGCGCGGCAGGACGGCGGCAATACCTTCGATTCCAACCAGCCAGCGCAGCTCTGCCGATTCGGTCAACTGCCGTGAGACTGGTGTCAAGACCAATGCTGCGTCGCCCGGCCCGAACCGGTTCGAGAGTGCAGCTAATGCCGCTGCCCCATTACGTCGCCGTTGCGGGCTCTCGCGCCGCAGATCCTCGTCCATCTGAGCGAGAAGGCGCGCATCTTCTCGGCTTAGGGTCGTTGGGTCGCGATCTCTGCCGAGCGCCACTAGCACACCCCGGTGGTCGCCCGACACTAGGGCATCGAATACCCGCCGGGCGCGGTCCCCATATTGGCGGGTGATGGGATCTTGGGACAGTACTAGCAGCGGTTGAAGCGTTGGCGGCCACGGGAGTCCCTGGAGGCTAGCGAGATACTGACGCAGTGGACGATGCTCGGGCTTGACATCGCTCCGGATAAGAACCTCTGGATTGGTGTCGGACTGTGCACCGTTGCTGAAACCCTCGTAGCGTTTGAGGATGACCCGTATCACCTCAGGGACATCATCGAGTGGGAGGCCTCGAAGGAAGACATCGGTGAAGTGCCGAATCAATGTAGGTTCTTGTTGTACATCCTCGTAGAAGTCCGGGTAATCGACCCGAAGCACGCACAGCGCAGCGAGTGCTGCCGGATGGTTAGTCACTGATCCCTCATGTAACCCGCCAGCCCGCATAGTGCCAGTGCCGTCTTGCTCACGTCGCCGTGCGAGCCACCAAGACGCGCTGAACGCGTTGAGGAGTTGGATCGCGTTGCGCGGGCTCTGAACACCGACATGGATCAAGCGATCAATGACGTCGTCTAACTCGATGCCGCGATCCGTTAGGTCGCGAGCGACCGGCGCAAGGTCAGTGTTTAGGCGCTGGCGAGCAAACGAGCGCATA
>QEUZ01000468.1 GCA_003577355.1 Chloroflexota bacterium
TGAACTCTGGGGCCGGATACACATCTGCCGGGTCAACCTCAGCCGCCAGCACATCGGCTGGCATCGACAACGCAACTGCACCTGATCGGCCGGACGTTGCCAATCTGAGCGCGCGCCGCACCATCTCGGGCGCTGTCCGTGGGTGATGCAGCCGTGCAGCCCACTTCGTAATTGGCTCGAACAGCCCTGGCTGGTTTAGCTCTGTTAGGACCCCACGACCCTCCTCGCGCACCGGGGTATCCGACGTGAGGCACAACAGGGGGATACTCGAGCCATGCGCTTCCGCCACCCCCGGCACGATGTACGTAGCGCCTCCTCCACTCGGGCCTTCACATACCCCGATACGTCCGCTCACACGCGCATAGGCATCGGCCATGAACGATGCCGAGCGTTCATCCCGAGTCAAAATGTGCTGGATGCGGCCTTCGTTGTGGTACAGGGCATCGTAGAAGTCCATGCCCGTGTCACCGGGAAGTCCAAAAATATGCTCGACGCCGCTTTCAGCCAGAATGGCGACGATTGCTTCGCTGACATTCATGCCTTGGGTTCCACCTTCGCTTCACGTGTGCGCGTCGCGGAACTATAGCATGGGCCGCTTGACCCGAAATCACCCTTTGCCGACGATGGCAATCACAAGGTCGTTCACGTTTGTTGCAGTGGGTCCGGTTCGGAACGCGGCGCCCAGCCGCTCGAGGATCGTCGCACTGTCGTTGTTCGCCAGCGCCGCTCGCGCGCTAGCTTCATCTCCTGGCCCAATCGTCCTCCCATCGACGATTCCGCCGGCCAGGCCCGTCCGTGCATCGTCTCCATCGGTCGCAAGGAATCCGATCGTCACGTCTGGCTCTCCCTGTAAGAGCAGCGCTGCTGCCAATGCTCCTTCAGTGTTCCGCCCTCCGTTGCCGTTGCCACGGACCGTGACGACCGTCTCGCCCCCTGCGATGATGCACGCCTCAGAAGGCAACGTTGTCTTCCCGCGCGCGGTGTCCAACGCAATCGCGGTCACGACCCCAGCAACCTCGCGTGCTTCGCCCGCCAACGAACGTGTCAAGACGAACGGTTGCAGCCCCAACGTGGCAGCCTGCTGAGCTGCCGCGTCGATCGCTCCTGAGACATTCGCGATGACATGCCACTCCACCTGGCTTGGAACCGCGGAGGGAATTGGCGGCGGCAATTCAAACGCAATACGAAACCGCTGTAGCACGTCCTCGGCGGGTTCGCCTTCAGCGGCGGGCATCGTTGGGCCACTTGCGATGATGGTGGGTGGGTCTCCGAGCACATCGGAGACCACCAGGTTGCAGACGTGGCATCCGTCAAGCGCGCGAAGGAGCCCACCACCCTTCAGCTTGCTGAGTCGAGATCGCACTGCGTTTAGCTCAGAAATGCTCGCTCCGGCATCAAGCAACTGTGCGGTCAGTCGGGAGATCTGCTCCAGGCTGGTCTCGTCTCTGGGCAGTTCCATCAATGACGACCCACCCCCGGAGATAAGACAAAACACCAATGCACCGCGCGGCAACTGCTCAGCAAACGACCACACAGCCGCACCTGCTGCAAGCGAGCGCGCATCCGGCGTTGGGTGTGAACCGAAGAGCACGCGAGCTCGCGGGCGCGGTCCGCCGTCGTCGTTCTTGGCGACGGCGATGGATGAACGGAGTACCTCTCCAAGCTGATGTTCCAGTGTCCGGGCCATCGGCAGAGCAGCTTTCCCGAACGCGATCGCATAGATACCTTGGGCAGGGATGGCTCGTCGCATTCCGGTCACGACAATGTCCCCATCGGAACGAGCCACGGAGCGTTCTACGGCCGCACCAGCATCGACCTGTGCAACAGCGGAGCGGTAAATGGATTCGATGGCCGCGCGAGAATGGGTACTCATTCTGCTTCCAGTGCATCAAGAACGGCTTGCAGGTCAGCCGGAAGCGGAGACTCTAGGTGTATGTCACGTCCACTCGGAAGTCGGAACGCAAGCTCGCGTGCATGCAGAAAGTGTCGCTTGAGTCCGAGTTCCCCTCGAGTAGCGCCGTATAGCCAATCCCCAGCAACAGGGTGTTTCACAAACGCGCAATGCACTCGGATCTGGTGTGTGCGACCCGTCTCGATCGTCACATCGAGCAGACTGTAACCTCGGTAGCGCGCGACCGTCTCCAAGTGCGTCACAGCCGGACGCCCGCCCGCAACAACCGCCATGCGCTTACGGTTGTGCGGGTCGCGAGCGATTGGCGCATCCACAGTCGCGCGCACTTCCGGCAAGTGGCCGACGACGAGCGCGGTATACCGTTTGAGTACCGACCGCTCCTGCCATTGGCGTGTCAGCGTCAGGCGCGCAGGTTCGTTTTTCGCAACGACGATCAAGCCAGACGTGTCTTTATCCAACCGGTGGACAATGCCTGGCCGAACGTCTCCTGGCGCAGTGGCATCGGGCCGCAACCAGCGTAGCGCGTTCACCAACGTGCCATGCTCGTG
>QEUZ01000469.1 GCA_003577355.1 Chloroflexota bacterium
GCGGTAACCCCATTGCCGGAGACGCCGGTGAGTGACCCCATCGCCTCACCCAGGAGCAGGATCAGCACAACGTACACCACGCCGAGCGTTGCGGTGACGCTACCGTAGACAATTGCGCGGTTGACGATACGGCCGATGTCGTACAGGTGATATCGCAGGATCGCCACACCAATGGATGCTGAGACGCCCAGGGTTGCCATGGAGAAGAAGAGCGCGTCGGCGGCGGACGATACTGCGCCGGCATCGTCGAGCACGATGCCGGCGACGGCCATGGTGAGAATGCCCAGCCCGACGAGCGCCAGGGCTAGCGCGATCCACTGCAACTGTAGGCGCTCAATGCCGCGCGCGCGCTGCACTCGCACCGCCACCGCCGCGACGCAGGTGAGCACCACGGCAACGCCGAGCGGGACGAATATGACGCGCACGGAATCGATCAGCGTCCCGACTGGTTCCAGGCCGAACGGGTTGGTCAGTTGCTCCTGGTCGGCGAAGTAGCCACCGACCGGCCCCGGCTGCAATCCGACGATGACGAAATTGGCGACGAGCACCGCCGCAACGAGCTGCCCGGCAACGCGCCAGCGCGGGGAAAGAGTGCGTCCGGTCGGGAAGAGGAAGACCATTGAGACGAGCAACGCTTCGAACCCACCGATAAAGACGATGTTGGTGAACCAGGCGAGCAGTTCTTGCCAGAGAGCTGCTTCGTGCCCCAGGGTATAGAGCACCACCGCTGCCAGCAGGAGGCCAGTGAAGATCGCGGCACTGCAACCGACCAGCAGCCAGCCGATCGTGTTGCGCGGTTGCTGCGACACGATCACCGCGCCGACGACTGGGAAGCCAAGCAGCAGCAGACTGAAGTAGTCCCAGCCCACCGGCGACCGGTAGAGCAACACCGCCGCTAATACCTGGCTCAGGCAACAGGAGAGCGCAACACCAGCGCCAACCCAGCCAGCCCGCCGCTCGACCACGACCCCTCCACCACCCGCATTGCGTTGCTCTCGCGTGCCGGCACGATAGCAGGAACGAGGTGGCGTGGCGAGAGTTTGCGTGCTGGTCGCGTGTGGTTGGCGATTGACGTGCCAGAGATTGGCGCGCCGCATAGGCTCATGCGCCAGCGGTGTGCCAGTGCCTGCGCTCATGCTCATAGGCATATTTTGCACAACCGCAGATCACGTGGTAGATTGTCTGCGTCGATCGAGAGAGCGGAGCCGCGTGTTTGGCTGGGGGAGGGACGATGCGCACCTTGCGTTTCCGACTGTCGCTATTTGCCTCGCTGTCGCTGATCCTGGCAGCGCTCTTCCAGGCGAGCGCGTTTGGCAGCACGCCGGATGGCCCAGGTGAGCCACACGTTGGCGGCCCCGATGGGAGTAGAGTCGAGCCATCGAGAGGTGGCTTCAGGTATGCGCAGAGCGACATTCTATTCCCTGACAAGGTCTCCCATCCGCCTCGATCACAAGATTGGGATACACACTCGTCGGCGCGCGGAGTTGTGCACGAGTTGACAGATGCCCCAGCGCTACCGGCCTCAGAGAACTGGAGCTCGGCATCCGACTCTGTTAACCCCGACGCGATCATCGGTGTTGATGAGCGATTTCGTGTTTCGCCTGCTCTGGCGCCTGTGGCCTTAGTCGTTATGTTTGATGGCGCGGGCAGGATGCTGGGTAATTGCACTGCTCAATTTATCGGGCCTCGTGTCTTGATTACTGCCGCACACTGCCTCTATAACCGAGACTTTGGTGGCTGGGCGAGTATTATCGGCGTGATTCCTGGAAAAGACGGGGCGAATCAGCCATTCGGTGAGTGGATAGCGAGTAATGCATGGGTGCCGGCAGAATGGATCGAATCATTCTCGCCCATATGGGATTGGGGATTGATCGTATTGCCTACTGATACAGCAGGGAATATGACTGGTTGGTTTTCCCTAGGTTCCCTCAATACACGTTCTCTACAATCACCAACATTCAATCCAATCATTGTTGGATATCCCGGAGACAAACAATGGGGGACGCAATGGGCAGCAACGAAACCGGCATTTACACTCGTTGAAGATTTCGAGTTACATTACCAGATTGATACATATGGTGGACAGAGTGGTTCATCAGTATATAGAGGTAGTGATGGTGTCATAGTCGGCATTCATGTGCGTGGTTCCGCACTCATCAATAGTGCAAACAGGGTCGACGAGGAAATGATCCAGTATCTTGCTGGCGGGTGTCTGAGAATGGGTTGCTGGTTTGCATATAGTATCGAACCTGACCATCCAGTTGTGACTCCTACAGCAACGTCAACCGCATCCCCCACCGCCACCGCGACCCACGTCTCCTCCAACCCGTTCGACGATGTCTGGCGCACCACTGATGCGGCGGTGGCGGGCGGCAGCGCGAGCTACTCCTGGTTCTGGGGGCCGAGCGTCAACTTCGAGGGCTACGAGCAGTACGCTCAAAGCCCCGGCGGC
>QEUZ01000470.1 GCA_003577355.1 Chloroflexota bacterium
ACTCGCTGCCACGTATCAACCCGATTGTCGATCTCGCGAACGCGTGTTCACTCGCCTACCGCGTGCCTATCGGCGCGCACGACATCGACACGTTCGCCGAAAATCCACTCACCGTTCGACGCGCCACCGCGGACGACGTTTCCCTCCCAATGGGTGACTCGGCAGCTGAACGAGCTGATCTCGGAGAAATTATCTACGTCGTCGCCAATGACATCCGCACCCGACGCTGGGTCTGGCGACAAGCGCGCACGGCGCTGGTCGGACCTGACTCTTGCAACGTGTTGTTCCCTATCGACGGGTTCAGCCCACAAACTACCACTGCGGTTCGCGATGCAGCCGATTTACTCGCTTCAACGATTCAATCAGTCTGGAACATCTCGACGGTGACCGGATTCGTCACCGTCGAGTGCCAAGGTTTCTCGCTGTAACAGTAGACGTGGTCGACCAACCTAATCGACGCGCTCAACGGCCTGCGCGTAAATATCCAGGAAGTAATCGATCTGGTCCGGCTGCACGTTGAGCGGTGGAATGATCCGGATCGCCTGGTCATCGGTGCCGCAGGTAAGGAGCAGGACGCCGGCTTCCTGCGCAGATCTGATGACCGCTGCGACCGCCTCAGGGTTCGGCCGCCCCGTTGCCGTCACAAACTCGGTGGCAACCATCAAGCCTTTGCCGCGCACATCCCCAATCACCGGATTGCGTTCGGCGATCCGGTCAAGTCCCGCCATCAGGCGCGCCCCCATCGCCGCAGCGTTGGCGATCATTCCCTCTTCGCGTAGCACTCGGAGCGTCGCCACGCCAGCTGCGCAGGCAACTGCGTTACCGCCATAGGTTCCACCGTGCGAACCTGGTGGCCACTTGTCCATGTTCTCACGTGACGAGACGACCGCAGCCAGCGGTAGCCCGCTCGCAATGCCCTTCGCAACGGCGACAATGTCCGGCACGATGCCGAAGTG
The DNA here is from genome assembly GCA_003577355.1 of Chloroflexota bacterium. Lineage (GTDB taxonomy): Bacteria > Chloroflexota > Chloroflexia > Thermomicrobiales > CFX8 > CFX8. The sequence continues at coordinate 957 of QEUZ01000470.1, forward strand.
CTCGAAGCACCACATCTGGCCGGTGCGGCCGACGCCCGTCTGAATCTCGTCGAGCACGAGCATGATCCCATGACGGTTTGCGATTTCGGCCACACGCCGCACCCACGACTCCGGCGGCACGATGTACCCGCCTTCACCCAAGATCGGCTCGAAGAGAATCGCAGCGACGTCATCCGGCATGACCATCGTGTCGAACAGGCGCGCCAGCTCCGCGATGCATGCGTCGGATGCGTCGCCAGCATAGGGGTTCCGGAACGTGTTTGGATACGGCGCGTGAAAGATCGAAGGAAGCAGCGGCTCGTAGTGGCCACGCACCTTCGAGCGCGACGTTGTCAGCGACATCGCCAGATGCGTGCGTCCGTGAAAGCCGCCACGGAACGCGATCACGGCAGGACGACGCGTCACAATCTTCGCCAGCTTGATCGCGCCTTCGATGGCTTCCGCCCCACTGTTCGTGAAGAAGACGCTCTTCAGCGGGTCCGGGAAGGTAGCGGCAAGGTCAGTTGCAAGCTGCATCATCGGCTCATGGGCAAGGATATTCGCCTGAGCATGGATGATTTTGCCCGCTTGCTCGCGTATAGCAGCCACGACAGCTGGGTGACAGTGGCCGGTGTTCGTTACCGCGATACCGCTCGTGAAGTCGAGCCACTGACGACCATCGCGGTCGTAAACATATGCGCCTTCGGCGTAGTCAACGACGACCGGCGAATATCGCCCCAGCACGCGCGGGATCAACTCTGCAGGGCTCAGCGGCACAGACGCCATCGTTCCAGTCCTTCCCAGTGCACGTCTAACCTAATGTTTCAACAACCGTCCACTGTCGGGTCAAGGTCGCTCGTTCCATCAGAGAAGGGCGCCTCAGACGAGGCCGATCAAACCACTGGTTACTCGTCACTCGTCACTGGTCACTCCACTAGAGCTCCGCCAGGAGCGCAGTCAGCAACGCGGTCCGCCCCGGCAGCTCACTGACCAGGATGTGTTCGTGGTCGGCATGCCCACCATCGCCAGGGCAACCGAGGCCATCAAGAGTCGCCACACCCAGTGCCGCTGTAAAGTTGCCGTCCGATCCTCCCCCCGTCGATCCTTCGACAAGCTCGAGTCCCACCCCCCGCCCAATCTCACGGGCGCGTTCGAACGCCGCAACAATCGTCGCAGTGCGCTCCATTGGTGGGCGGTTCAATTCACCGCTTACGCGCACCGTCGCCCCCGGGAGGTGGGGTTGAGCCGATAGGATGAGTGGGACGACTCGATCGGCTTCCGCCAGCGATGTAACCCGCAGGTCAATCTCTGCATAGGCAGAGGCCGCAACGACATTGCGCTTCGTGCCGCCAGAGACAACTCCGACGTTGACGGTCGTCCCGCTGTTCGCATCCGATAGACTGTGCAGCCACTGCACTTGCCGGGCTAGCTCCTCAATCGCGCTGATCCCGCTCGCGTGGTCGGCCCCGGCATGGGACGCACGTCCTTCTACCTCGAGGCGAAACAT